>NZ_CAXTNP010000009.1:0-60955 GCF_964245575.1 uncultured Nostoc sp.
GTTGGTTTAAGACCGCAAAGCATCGCTTTGGCTTACATCGCTTCGGTCAAGGGACGAATGGCACTAAGTTAAGCTGAAGGGTAGGCGGCGTAAGGATTGCAGAGGAGCAGGGGGGCAGAGGGGCAGAGGAGAATTTCTCTTGCTTCTTTCCGTATGCCTCTTGTTTCTGTCCGTATGCTTCTTCCTTCTTCTTTCTCCCCTGCTCCTCCGCTCCTCTGCACCCCTGCTGCCTCAACGATTTTCCCTTTTCTTAGTGCCATTCGGTCAAGGGACAATGCTATTGAATGTATCGTTGGTTCATCCTTTCTCTAACCGCTTACCTGATTGCTCACTGGACTTATCTGGAGACTCAGTTACCATTACCACCTGATTGGGGAGAGGCAGCACAAACAGCAAGAGAATCATTTTTCCCTCAAATAGTTGTGTCTCTTCTTTTACTTGATATTAAGCGATTAATTCCTCTTGCACTTAGTTGCGGTTTTCACATCCATTTTTCCAGGTGCAAGATGTGAGCTAATATTAATTCCCCAACTGCTCCGGATTGTATGTGAAGCTTCAAACGAACTAGCAATCGCACCATATTGAGCGATAGTTGACCAGACTAATGGTGTCAATCCTTCTGACATTCCCAACCATTTTAAAAATGGACAGAATCCTTGATTTGGGAATTTATTTTTCTCGTTTACTTTTTCTGCTCTTCTTACCACGTATAGTAATTTGAGAGCACTCGTGGGAGGTTAAAATAAAGCGCATTTTGTCAATCAGTTAAAATACTGAAAATAGTCTTATTGAAAATGATAATCGTGCGCGGGGGAGGGGGAAGGAAGCGAACGACGCTCGCCTCCTTCCCCCTCTATTTGATTATTATTATCAAGTAATTTTTGAAAGTTAAAATTTAAAGCGAAAAAGTATTGTAACGGCAGAATAAATTTATAAGAAGTGGGCAACATTGTTAGGTAAATTCAATTATTAAACGAGTTAATGAAAAGTTTGGTTTACCGCCATGCCCAAGCGACCAAAACAAAACTCTGACCACGCACACAAACATAATACTCCTACTATAGATAAGGAGGCAATTTCTCAGCAATTACAAGCAATATTTAACTCCAGCTATTTTTGCTCAACAAAAATATTATAAGCAGTTAGGATGCCGAGATAGAATTCTGAATTTCTCGTTCATGGTAGCAGCAGTATTAACGCTATTGTGGAGGCAAGTACCTGGTGTTCAAGAGTTAAATCGTCTTTTGGCAAGAGAAGGTTTATTATGGTGTATACCTACTAAAGTTGCTCAACAGTCACTATCAGAAAGATTTTTAGTTTTTCCTAATGAGTTATTTGAGCGTGTCTTTAAAGATTTATTGCCTAAATTGCAATTTAATTGGCAACAAAGACTCAGGCGACCACTGCCAGATAGCGTGAAGTTTTCACTCTATAATTTTGAACGAATATGGATAGCTGATGGGTCTACATTAGAGGCTTTGTTTCGGAAGTTAAAAAGCCTGGAAGACTTGAAAGCAGGGCAACTTGCAGGTAAGATTTGTTATGAAATTAGGAATATCATGTATCCACTCCCAGTTGAATTTGTTCCAGAATTGAGAAAGTTTCTCTAGGAATTTGGAGCGGTCTTTCTTCCGAATTTCGATTAGGTCAATTGCGGTCTTTTCGTCGTGACAGTGCCGATGCAGTAGTTGTAGGTTTTTGTATTCATCCTTGCCGCTTAACGCACTGGGGGTGATGTGGTCTACCTCTAAAACATCCCATTCTTGGAAGCTTAGTCGACAAATATTTGCTTATATCGAAAGTAGAACATATATTATTTTTCATTGTAGGCATCCCTGTTTTTGTTTTGATGTTAGATATCAAAACCTTTACTCCAAAGGGAATCCTACCTTTTTTTGTCTCCCAAAAATGAGTCATCTTTAGAAATTAAAATATTCCACAAATCTAAAACAGTATTAATACTGTGTCTTTTGTAGTAAAAATACAAATTATACTGAAACTAATTTTTAGCGAGCGCAGCTTTTTTGCCCGATCTCACCAAATCGCGTTGCTCCCCACACACTGATACCTTGATTTTTAATCATGTAAAGCGCTTGTAACCGTTCTTTGATTCGTGCATCATTCTGTTGACGTACCAACACTTCAAGTTCTTCGACACTTTCTTGGATATCGATATGTGTTACTCCTGCCATCACTCACCCTAAATACTACCTCTCTATAACATTTACCATCTGTCGCATTCTTTTTTCAAATTGGTATTACCCCTTGATGACCAAACCCCGGCATCAATTACGCAAGCAATTGCAAACTGCTTAAACCGCAAGTGTTTCGGCTTTTCTTGGTGCCATTCGTGCCATTCGTTTTTGACCCTTTGGTATATTTTCCTTGTCCTGTATAGGTTTGAGTCTTGTTTTTGCCTCAAAAATGTTTAAGTCCCGTTAGATTGATGACAAACAGTCTGCCGTTATGGTCAAATAATTCGTCGTTCTACAGCAAGGCAAAATTTTTGTATGCTCTTATTTTGGCAAAGGTATTGTTAACTATAAATTATATGTATGACTAAAAATTTCATCAAAACTTCCTTGTGCTTGCACTCTACCTGCTTTCAATACAATCACTTGGTCAGCGCGGCGCAAGACCGAACGTTGATGAGAAACCACAAGACAGGTCGGTGTCCAATGATTTTGCTTTAGTTTTGTGCTGTTAACAAATATCCGCGACCATAACGCCAATTCTGTTTCCACATCTAAAGCACTGGAAAGGTCATCAAACACTAGCAATTCCGGTTGACGTATAAACATTCGCGCTGCTGCTACGCGCTGTATTTGTCCACCAGAAAGCCGCACGCCCCTCGACCCTACCAAAGTCTCTAGATTATCATTCATAGTTGCTAAATCTTGCTCAAACACAGCCATGTTTAAAGCTGTTGTGATGTCACAATCATCTTTAGACAAGCCTAACAAAATATTTTCTCGCAGAGTGTAACTGAACAACTGAGGAATTTGGGGAGTATAAGCACTGCGAGGTGGAATAAAGAAACTGGCGGGATTTTCAACGAAATGCCCATTCCAGTAAATACATCCACTTTGGATAGGTAATAATCCTAATAACACCCGTAGCAATGTAGTTTTTCCAGAACCAATCTGACCAGTAACTACAGTCAAACTACCGCGCTGAATTTCAAAGCTCACATCTGTAATTCCTTGAGTCGTACCAGGATAATAATAAGTTAAATTAGATACTCTCAATGATTGCAGGCGGTAAACGCTAGCCATGCCGTCAGGCTTATCGTTCTCGTTCCTCAACGGTTGTTCAACTGCTTGCAAGGATTTTTTATTTCCCTTGAGCTCGTTGAGATCCAATCGATTGTGAGCCACTAAAGTATATGGTGTATCACTAGATATTAAACTAGCCATACGTTCAAAGGATACTTCTGTGTACTTATATAACGCCATGAAACCGGCAAGGGAAGTAAAAAAGCTAGTCACAAAAGAGAGGTTATAAACGAACAAAGCAAAGTCACCCACCGTCAACTGACCAACACTGCTCTGCATTAATTGAGAAGCCAGTAGTAGAATTATCCCTGTCCCCAGACTCACTATATTTTGAAAGCCAGAATTAAGAATGGTGTTGAATAGGCTATCCTTAATCATCATCTGGCGGCGTTTGTCATTGAGAGTGCGAAAATAATCCAGTACATTTTTTTCTGCTCCAGCTACTTTAATTGCTTGTACTGAGTCGAATATTTCACCTAAAATTCCTGTCACTTTTTCAGTAGCTTCGCGGCTAGCTTTTCTATACTGTTTAATCCGAGCTTCTGTTCGTCGAATAATTACTACCATCCCTACTAATGGCAGAAAAATAAACAGCGTCATTTGAATATTAATACTTAATAAAATGACTAAACAAATACCAGAAAATATTCCTTGTCCTAAAACTTCTGATATTAATGCCACATTTTCTTCTATTTGTTCGGCATCATCACGAAAATAGCTAATTATTTCACCCTGAGACACAGTTGTTTCAGTTTTTTGATTAACAACCATTGGTTGTGCAGTAGGATTGTTAAAAAGGTGGTCTAATAAATTATGTCGCAGTAATGACCGCACAATGAAACGATACTGAGTTTTGGTAATACGCCCTGCAAATATTACGGCAATATGTCCTAAGTTAAGAGCCAGCAATAATGCAATTAAAGTCAGAGGAGTAAACCCAAATTTTGCCTTGCCCGTTAAACTGTTGAAAAATTCCCTGATGATTAACCCAGGTAGGGCAGGTAAACCCATGATAAAAATCCAGAAGCAGCTATCAATTAAATATAGTTTTGGTTTGTAAAGAATAAGTTGCCATAATAACTCCCAACCTCTTAGTTTTTTTGTTGAACCCATAATATAGGACTCCTATTTTATTTTTGCTCTCGTTAGGTACACCTTTATCCTTCTCCTCTGTTAAAAGCCTATCGCACTTGTGCTGCGCTTCGCACGCCACGTAAATAATTTTTTCAAATCAAAGTGGATTGCTATAATTTGTAGTTGATTGGCTCATTTCCTATCAATGATAATAATTATCAAAAGATAGCTTTACTCCATCGCGATTGCTCATCTACCAACTACTTTTGACTACACCCTAATTTGTAATTCGTAGTTAGTAGTTCGTTCTTTAAAAAATATTTTTAGATTCATAAATTGGTTCAACCAGTTTGCAATAATTGAGCAAAACGTGAGTAAGGATTTTTAAGTAACTCTTCTCTCGAACCGTATTCACTAACTCGACCTTCTTCTAAAATCAAAATTTGATTTGCTCTTTCTACGGTTGTCAAACGATGAGCAATAATAATGCCAGTACGTCCAATTAATAACTTATCTACAGCGTTTTGAATAAGTTTTTCTGTTATGGGGTCGAGGCGAGAGGAGGCTTCGTCCAGAATTACTAAACCAGGATCTTTAAGAAATACGCGAGTAAATGCTAATAACTGCGCTTGTCCCGCAGATAAGCCGCTACTGTCTGGCCCCAAATTTGTATCTAAGCCTTGGGGTAATGAATGCAACCATTCTGATAATCCCAATATTTCTAAGGTTTCATATATGCATTCGTCGCTAATATTCTGATTAAAAAAGGTAACATTATTGCGAACTGTAGTTTGAAACAATTGTACATCCTGAGTAACTATTCCTATTTGTTTAGGTAAATCTGTTAAGGAAGCTTGATTGATAGGTATACCCCCCAAGCGAATAGAACCTGATTGAGCATCATAG
The DNA here is from genome assembly GCF_964245575.1 of uncultured Nostoc sp. GTDB lineage: Bacteria > Cyanobacteriota > Cyanobacteriia > Cyanobacteriales > Nostocaceae > Nostoc. Next base: position 5,256 of record NZ_CAXTNP010000009.1, read on the forward strand.
AATCTCAGCAATAACCGTGCTAGGGAAGATTTACCGCTACCTGTACGTCCTAGTAAACCCAGTAGATGACCTGGAGGTAAATCAAAGGATATATTTTGCAATACCAAATCCCGAGTTCCGCAGTCCCTATTACCTCTTATCCCCTCTGGGAACTCCGAGTTACCTAGTCCCCAGTCATGATAGCTAAATGAGACGTTCTCAAAAGTTACGGAAAGTGCACCATGAGGAAGTTGCTGTTCGCCTCCTGCACTCAGTTGAGATTTTACTTGAAGTAAATCTTGAATACGGTAAATACTGGCTTCTGCTTGTTGGAGGTCTTCAAATTGGTTGCGAATTTGCTCAATTGGTTCGTTCAGTAAATTGGTGTAATAGTAGAGCAGGTAGACTGTGCCGATAGTAATAATATTTTGACTCCAAAGGTAAGCACCCACGCTGAGGGCGATTGCAGTACCTAAAGTAAAGATACCGTTAGTTGTACCCCAGAGAATAGTACTGGCAAAGCGTGCTTTGTGAAAGATGGGCAACCAGCGTTGCAAAATTTTGTGGAAGCGGTGCATAACATAGCTTTTCGCTCCATTAGCTCGCACGTCTTCCATGCCAGCGAGTTGTTCACCCACAAAACCAAAAAAATCGGCACTAATTTGGCGATAACTTCTCCAATGGGGAACAGCTATAGAACGTAGGCTCATCAGAGTAGATAATGCTGTTAGAGCAAAAAATGCAATAGCCAAACCAGCTCGCCAATCTTCTGTAAAAAGAACGACAATTACACCTAACATCAGCAGTAAATTGCCCAAAATGTGAACAGTGAAATTGGAGAAAAATTGAGAGAGAGTTTGAACATCACCGTCTACCCGTTCTAGCAATTCACCAGGTGTATATAATTTATGAAAGGATAAATCTAGTCTCAAACAATGCTCAACCAAGTCAGCACGTAAGGCGTTAGTGGCTCTCCAGGCGACGTTTTCCCCGTAGTAAGTAGCAGCAATTGAGATGACTTGAGTTACTAAAGCTACACCAATAAATAGCAAGGCGGCGAAGAGTAAATTTTGTCTAGAACTACCTGCTACGGCTGTATCAATAAAATAACGCAGAATTTGGGGGTTAATTAATTGTAGTCCAATGCAGGCGAGGAGGGCGATCGCAAATTTGATTACCCGCCCTTTTTGGGGTTTGAGATAATCTACAAGTAAGTTCCAGTACTGCTCTTGAGCAAACAAAGCTGGCATTTGGTATTAATTCTGGATTAGAACTCGATAGAATTAGTTTTTCAATACTCGGCTGATGTGCCTACTTGTGCGTTTCTACTTTTGGGCGAATGCTTCTGTGGGTAAATTAGTCTTAGGTCTTTTACGATACCACCACATCCTGTAATAAATAAAATTAAAGGCGCGATGAGAACAATATTTAGGTAAAAAGAAGATGTACAAACCCATGCCTTCCCACTTTGACTATAATTGCGCTCACTTCTTTACACAGATGTATCGGACCGTTGTCCTGCACTATTACTCTGATACGTTCTATTTTTTGGGCAACTGATGCTTCGGTCTCCATCATTTGTATATAAGATTTGTGTGAAACGCCGCCACTCACTAAACCATAAACAAAACTAATTAAGGGTTGGAGAAACCCAATAATACTTAACCGTTTCTGTCCACTTCTGTTTCCCTTCTCGTCCTGGTTTTTCCCAAAGCCCTTCCACCCCTAGCCTTTGCCATTTATGCAAAACTTCTCTTACCGTTTGTGCAGTCCAATGAAAGTGAGCCGCTATTTTCTCTACATACCAACCATTGGCACTCAATCTAATCATTTGTGCTCTGTCTTTTACTTTCTGCGGTACATCTGCTGCTCTTAGGTAGAAAAGAGTTTTATCTTGTTCTTTAGTGAGAAACACCCTTAAACGGCTGCCCATATCTGTGTGACCCTGGTATATACATTCTACGTATTTACTTATCTTTACACAGTTAGCTTTTTTTCACCTCGTTCTACTTAGACATCAATAAATTGGCAATCGCAATTACTACAGATGTGATTTTGTTTACCTCGCTGCAAGCCATTTTTCCTCATTTTAGTAGAGCAGCAGTATGGACCATTCACAGTAGATCACCTCAATTCCTCCCTCTATTATGCAACGCCTAGTTACTTAACTGAAAAAACATAATCACATTTTTATTAGAAAATAAGATGTCTTTTCCCTGCTATCTGAAAACAATTGTTTAAAGGGAATCCTACCTTTTTTGTCATCATCACAGAGCAGGTGAAATTTTTACATATTTATGCTTAATAGCTTGTATAAACTATTTTATATACTGAAGATAATTATTAGCAAACGCACTTTTTTGACCCAACTTCACTAAATTGCGTTGCTCCCCATGCTCTTCAACACTTGAACAATTGAATCAGTAAGTCCTTGAAATTTCTCCCTTTCAAAGGTTGGAAAAGCAGTAAGACTTAAATTTTCTTCTATATGTTCTATAGCTTTCATCCCCACAAGAGCAGTGAGAAGACCAGGGGCGCTTCGGGTATACTGGAGTGCACACTGGCAGTCCGTCCAAAGGTTGTTACCAAAGGCAGAAGTGATAATTTCTGGAATCTGCCCTACAACTTGCGCTTGATAAAGCGAATAGCTGGCTATTGGAGTAATGCCTAAACGGTAAGTTGCTTCTAATAGTGGAACTTTTTCTCCTTCAATATTCTGAGTTGGTACAAGAAGTGCTTCTAGCATGACCATGTTTAAAGGAAATTGGATAAATCGGAATCGATTTTCCTTGTTTCTAGCCACTTCCTGAGCAATAGATTTTATTCTTGCCAGATCTAAATGCTTCTGAGAAGTCGGAGGTACACGGAAGCCCTCCCAAGTTGCTAAACCATAAGCAGCAATTTGCCCAGCATTTATTGCGTCTTCCATTGCCTTGAAAGCATCTCGTAACCGATCGTAGAAAATATTTGGTGTAATATCAGTTAACTGTCTTTCTGGATTGTGGATATAGTAAACGTCGATTGTCTGGAGTCCGAGGTTTGTGAGACTTTGATTGATCTGATCTCGAAGATACTCCGGGTGTATGCAGTAACGTGTCTCGACGAGATCGCTCATGTTGATGCTATAGTTGCTTTGTTCTACATACTGCTTATAAAATAAGTTTGCTCGGTTTTTCTCTGGATATGGAAGAATACCGCCTTTTGTACAGATAATAAGTTCATCCCTTGATGTTTCTCCTGATTCGAGAAGACGCTGAATACCTTCTCCCACACTGCGCTCTCCTTGCTGATAGCGGTAGCTGATTGAGGAGTCAATCAAGTTGACTCCACGCCGAACTGATTCGACAACAGCTTTTACCACAAGAGCGTTGGTTTGTTCATCGGGTTCACCAACAAGCGAACCAATCCCAATAGAGCTTGCAATGAATTCGTCAGTTTCTCGGAAATAAGTTGGCGCACAGTGCTTTTTGTGCCGTTCTCTGTAACGTCGCGTTCCTTCTAAGGTAGCCTTGCCTAGAATGGTCATTATAGTACTTCCTTGTATCAAAAATGGTGTTGATGTAACTCCAGTCATCTTATTTCTAATGGTTTTCAGATGAATAGACCATAACTTTTAGAGTGAGCGGTGCCAGCCCTTTCAATGCGTTTATTTGTACTCATTTTTTCACCTAGCTATTAATCCTTACACCATTGTCCAGAAGAGATTTTCTTCAACAAAATGCTCAATGACAGAGACAATATTTTAGTCTTCTTTGATGTTGCAATCGCTTGCTTGTCACATTGATGGCTTAGATCCGTAATTTTATGCTCCAGTCTGGAAGAGAGTTTCAGGCTTTCTCTAAGTAGTTTATTTGTTCGTATTGAAAAAGCTGGCAGTGCTCACCCCACAAAAAATTGCTATAAGAAACTTTCTCGCTAATTACTTAGCTGCGGAGCATTTAGAAAGCCGCTTTGAATGAGATAGGAGAAGTAAGTACTAAGCAATTTAGCATCTACAGGTGGGCACATAATGGAAGTACTTGTAAGTCCATCAATTGTATTCTGAAAATCGAACTTTAATGTTGCTAAGTTAAAAGTTTGTTCTGAAGACTCTTGGTTGCGATCGCCTTCAGCTTCCATACCAGCAAAAAAAGGTATAAGTGGGTACAACGGATTATTCAGAGAATGCTCAGAAGCATTGAGAAGTTCTGCTTCCCACTGGTTGTAGGACATTGGTTGCAGGGGATAGCCAAACTTACGAATCCAATCAAAAAGCTCAAACGAGCGGATTGGGTGCGGATTGGACAGGTGAAAGATTTTCTCAAGGGATTTGTTTTGCTTTGATAAATAAACTATAGCTTTGCTCACATAGTCTACAGGAGTCATATCCACAATAGTTTCTACATCTGGTGCACATTTAAGTTGTATAAAGCCTTTCAGCATTCTGTACAAACGGTCATTCATGTTACAGATTCCGCTTTGGCTGTGCCCTGATACACGTCCTAGCCTGTAAATACAGACAGGAAGCCCTCGATTATGTGCAGTTGTGACTAACTTTTCAGCAACCCATTTAGTTTGAGCATAACCACTAGAAGGCACTTGGCAATGATCAAAATTAAAGCTGTGCAGTTCTTGAATCCCTTTTACTTCAGCATGGTTCTCTGAGGACAAAACACTAAGGGTCGAAATATAGTGCACAGGCTTAACTTTGATTTGACTAGCTAATTTCAAGACTTCTTGGGTTCCTAAAACATTGGCTGCTTTAAGGGTAGAGTATGGATAAACAAGATTAATTGCCGCACCGTTGTGATAGATAACATCAAGTAACTCAGCCATAGCTTGAAACTGCTGTTCGGAAAGACCCAAAAGCGGCTCAGACAAATCTCCGACAACTGGAATAATCCGGTTGCTAAGAGATTCATTCCAAAGCAAATAAGATTCAAGGTGGCTTTGGAGTCTCTTGTTCCCTGATTCAACATTAGGAGCACGTACTAAGCAATAAATATTAGCATTCGTTTGTTGCAAGAGTTCATGTAGTAAGAAAGCTCCTACAAACCCTGTTGCTCCAGTCAACAAAATATTAGCTGGCTCAATTGTAAACTCAAAAGATGTCTCAGGGGAAATAGTGGGATTCAGTACAGCTTCAGCGTTTAAAGCCGCAATAGTCATTTTACCAGTTGTGGTAGAAGCGTTTGCTTGGTGTGTTATCTTGATTGGATTTGGATCTGCTTGTAAGAAATCAGAAGGGGTGTACTTCCTTGGCTCAAGAGACTTACAGTGATTGATCAGTTCGCGCAAAGCTGCTGTAAAACTCTCGACTAGACTCTCAATTGTGACTCGGTGATGAACAGCCTTGCTGTATATACAATCCAGTCGCAATTGACCTCCTGCAATAATCGCGATCATATCTATTAGATAGCTTCTGTTTCCCCGCAGGCTGCGGCTTGCCCCACTAGATTCTTGGGCTGGCGCAAACAGAGCTGATCCAGAAAACACTTGATCTGACTGACCCAGATAATTCAATCTAATTTCAGCCTTGGGCAGATGCAGTTTCAAAGGCTTTGCTGTCTCGTCACTAAGATAGCGCAGTACGCCATAGCCAATTCCTCGATTCGGAATACTACGCAACTGCTTTTTGACCATCTCTAAAGTCTCTGTTGAGCTAGAATTTTCTTCTATATCTAATAAAACGGGGAAGATAGTAGTAAACCAACCTACAGTACGTGAAAGGTCTACATCTTCAAAAATTTCTTCTCTTCCATGACCCTCTAGGTCAACCAGGAGTAAATGCTTACGACTCTCCTTTGCACTACACTTACCCATCCACTGCTCAAAAGCTTGTACCAGTGCAGTGAGCAATATATCGTTAATTTGAGTTTGATAAGCTGCTGGTATCTCCCGTAGCAAACTTTGAGTCTCTTCCTCACTAAGAGCTACTGATATAGTGCCAGCTTTAGCCATTGTGTTTTCACCTTCACGAAAGTCTACTGGTAAACGGGCAATTTCTTTACCATTCTTTGTTAACCAGTATTTCATCTCTGATTGCAGTGCTGGTAACTGCGCGTACTTCCTTAATCGTTCTGCCCAATGCTTGAACGAACTTGTTTTGGGTGGCAGTTGTATCGTTTTCTTATGGTTAAGCTGTTGATATACTGTCTGTAAGTCTTCGAGTAAAATTCGCCAGGAAACACCATCAACAGCGAGGTGGTGGATCAACAACAGCAGCCGACTAAGCTTGTCCGTACCTAAGTCAAAGTAGATTACTCGCATTAGCGGCCCTGAGGATAGATTCAAGCTGGTCTGTAGTTCAGCAGCAGCGGCTTCAAGAGCTGGTCTTTGCTTGTTTGGTGACAACGCCGACAAATCCACTCGTGAACAAGGCACAACTGAGTCGGAACTAGCAGCAGACTGTTGCCAACCAGATTCTTGAAGAAAAAAGCGAAGGCGGAGAGCATCGTGGTGCTCAAGCAATTTCTGTACCGTTTGCTCCAACAGTGCCTGATTGAGAGCTTGCTGAACTTCCAGCAGAATCGACTGGTTCCAGTGGTGCGAGTCAGGAAGATTCTGTTTAAAGAACCAGTGCTGAATGGGTGTGAGAGGCACTTGACCTGTCACTAGCCCTTGTTCAGCTTGAATGGTTTGGTTTGTACTAGCTACTACTGCTAACTCAGCAATTGTCTGGTGTTCAAACAAATGCTTAGGGGTAATATGCAGACCAACCTGGTTGGCTTTGGCAATAATCTGCATACTAAGGATAGAATCTCCGCCTAACTCAAAAAACTTATCATAAATTCCTACTTGCTCAAGTCTAAGGATCTTAGCCCAAATCTCTGCCAGCACTTTCTCTACAGCCGTGCGAGGTGCCACAAAAGTTCCTTCTAAATTCGAGGTCGTGTTGGGCGCTGGTAGTGCCCAACGATCCACCTTGCCATTAGGCAAGAGCGGCAAAGTCTTCAGCCGTACGAAGGTTGACGGAACCATGTACTCAGGTAGCTTTTCCAGCAAGTATTCACGCAACTGACTAGTTTTGAGGGCAGATTGTTTTTTGGGCACTACATAGGCTACCAGATGCTTGTTGCCAGGTTGATCTTCGCGAGCCAGCACCACAGTCTCCCAAACCAGAGGGTGTTTTCTCAGTGTTACCTCTATTTCCCCTAGCTCAATGCGGAAACCATGAATTTTTACTTGGTGGTCAATTCGCCCGAGAAACTCAATGTTGCCGTCGGGTAAGTAGCGAGCTAAATCCCCAGTTTTATACAGGCGTTGCCCAGAGGCGATCGCTCCCATCTCTGCAAAAGGGTTTGAAATAAACTTCTCTCTAGTTAAGTCAGGTCGGTTCAAATAGCCTCTAGCCACACCTGCCCCACCAATGTATAGCTCTCCAGATACACCAATTGGCACTGGTTGCAGATAAGAGTTTAGCAAAAATACTTGTGTGTTAGCAATTGGACGGCCAATAAGAACTGTTTCAGAAACACGATCCGTCTGCCCTCGCTTGATGGGATAAGTTAGTACGCCTACGGTGGCTTCTGTCGGTCCGTAGTGGTTAAAAATCAGGCACTCGGTCGTTAATTGTTGGATCTGTTCAATCAGATTCCAACTATAAGTTTCACCACCAAGAATTAGTCGCTGCCGAGGCAATATTTGTTCAGCGTGAGAAGATGTCAGTAAGGCAGCAAGGTGAGAAGGAACAATCTTGAGACAGTCGATGGGATGGCGATGAAAATACTTTGCCAACGCCTCTGGATTGGAAGCACGTTCTTGTGACACTATATGCAGACATCCACCCATGCACAGGGAAGAAAAGATTGTTGTGTTGCCCAAGTCTGCGGCAAAGGTGGAGACGGTAGCAAAGCTGTTACAAACGGAAAGGTCTAGTCTTTCGACGATAGCATTTATATAATTAAGAAGTTGCTTATGCTCAACGGCAACTCCTTTGGGCTGACCTGTAGAGCCAGAAGTGAACACCACATAAGCCAAATTCTCGGCCTTCACGTAGCTGGTTAAATTCTCCTTACTCTCTGACGATATGACTGTCCAGTTGGTATCCAGAACTACTACCTGGGTCGTATGTTCGGGAAGCGTCTCGACCAACTGCTGTTGAGTCAATAATATCGGTACTTGAGCATCCTGTAACCTGAAGGTTAAGCCCTCCTTTGGTAAAGCAGGATCTAGCGGCAAGTACGCACCACCAGTTTTAAGGATACTAAGCAGACCAATGACTATCTCAAGCGATCGCTCTGCATAAAGACCCACTATGATTTCAGAACCAGCACCTAGCCGCTGCAAATGATGGGCGAGTTGATTAGCTCGTGCATTCAGTTCAGCATAGGTTAAATGCTGATCTTCAAAAACTACAGCAATGCTATCAGGTATGTGTACTGCCTGTTGTTCAAACAAATGGTGAATACACTGTTCTGGTCGATAATTAGCTTTAGCTGTGTTAAATTCGACAATTAGTTGATGTTTTTCAATGTCGCTCAGAAGCTCTAACTCAAAAATAGGTGCTTCCGGATTCTTGATTATACTTAATAGAAGTACTTGAAAATATGATGATAAGCGTTTGATGTCTCTGCTTAAAAATAAGTTAGAGTCGTAGTGAAAGTCTGTGACAAGAGAATTGCCACTACGAGTACAGGAGAGTTTAATCTTGAAGCGGTCAATGTATGCATAGTGCTTTTGAACTGACAACAAAATGTCAGCAGATAGTTGATTATTAATTTGTTCTAAAAAATCAAAACATATTGGGAAAAATGGTAATCCTACATCAGTCTTAGTTAATCCTGAAATTTGCTGAAAATTAAAGTAATCCTGCCATTTGTAAGCATTGTTAACAGACTGTTTGGTTTGCTCCAATATTTCACTGAATTTTAAATTTCTTTCTAAATGACAACGAAGTGGCACATACTTTGCCAATAAGCCTATTGCTTGCTCTAATTCCTCATATTTCCGACCATCGAAAGCAGTCCCGACTATTATATCTTGTTGTCCTGTAAGATGCAAAAATAAAACTTGAAAACAAGTTAGTAAAAGTATAAAAATTGAAGTATTGTACTTCTGTCCTAATGCTTCTAACTTCACTAACAAATCAGAATTATCTTGACTATAAATTTGAGGTTGGAAGTCTGAAGTACTGAAGCGTTTATTTTCAAAAGGTAGAGTCAATCTCAGAAAATCGTAAGAAGTATGTCCGTGCCAATATTCTCCTGCTATCTTTGTATCATCCGCCTCAATAAGCTCGTTTTGCCATTCAGCAATATCTGCATATTGTACTGGTTCATCTAATAGCTCCTCATCACGCAAATAAGCAGCATAATAACGGCTAATTTGATCTACTAAATTTTTAATAGTAACGCTATCTGCTAAAAGAGATGGTAAGTTTATGAGCAATATATGCTTGCATGAAGATAAAGTCACTAAAGACAGATGAAGAAGAGTACCACGTTCTAAATCCAAAGGTATTTGGCTTAATTGACTAAAGATTAACTCAATATTAGCCTGTTGTTCTTGAGTATCTATATTGCTGAAATTATAATATTTAATTGAGGGTGTAATCCTATCGTTTATTACTTGAAGTGGAACTATCATTCCAGGTAGGCAACGGAAATTGGTACGAAGAATTTCATATCTATTGAGAATATTATGTAAAGCTGAATTTAAAGCTTTTAGATTTAGAGATCCTTCAAGTAAAAGACTACAATGTGCACGATAAGGCTGGTTACGCTCAACTTTTTGGAGCAGCCATAAGCGCCTCTGTTGAGGTGAGAGACGATACCCATCAATCGGTTCTTTTGACATATAAAAGTCTCCATTACATAGTAAAATTTAAGAGTTTTTGCTAAACTTTGTCAGGAAAGAATTATGGCTAATTCATCATTTACCTCCTGTTTAAGACTGGGATTAGAAAACCAAAAGTAGAGTACAAATTCTTAACCTGACAAACTCACAGTTAGTGAGAATTACATATTTAATATTTGATGACTAAGTAAGTTGTATTGAAAGTAGATTGCAAAACTCCTTTCAATCATTTTTTGGGACGTAGTTTATGCGAACTGCTAAACTCCTTCAGAACTAAATGGCTCAGTCATTCCTACAAAAACTTTTCGTGTTCCCGAAAATGGCATACGTCCATGTGCGATCAACATATTGTCTAGTAACAGTATATCCCCTTCTTTCCATGTAAACATAACTGCTTCCTGTTGATAGACATTACGGATTTCTTCTAACACAGAATTTTCAATGGGAGAGCCATCCCCGTAGTATGCATTTCGAGGTAAGTCTTTTTCTTTGAACCTAGTTAAAAGAATTTCACGGACGTCGGGTTCTAGGCTTGAAATATGGAACAAGTGGGCTTGATTAAACCATAGTAGCTGTCTTGTAGTTGGATGCGTTGCAATACTCTGGCAAATTTGGTAAGTTCTCAAACGATCTTTATCCTTCCATTCAACTTCAATATTGGCACTACGGCAGTAGTTTTCTACCTCTGATTTATTTGTAGTTTGAAAAACATTTTGCCAGGATATATCTAATTCATCACCATAGTTTCGCACGTACATAACCTTTTTCTGCTGGAAATGATTTCTAATTTTTGGAGTAATCTGCTCAAAAACTTTTTGACTGTTGGCTAACGGTGTTTCTCCTCCTTTCTCAGCAGGTTGAAGACAATAAAAAAATATCTTCAAAGGCCAGTTGTCGGAGTATGACATCTCGTTATGTAAAGGAATAGATCGAGTAGCAGTATATTCTGTCGAAGTGTATATTTTGCCTCTGACAGCATTTCTTGGTGTAGAACGATACGAATATGCCATTAGCTCTCCGGAAATAGCCCTAATAAATTCTTCAAACTCAATTAATCCCTTCAAATTAAAGTTTCTAAAAAGGATACCTCCATGCTTTAGTAATTGTGCTTCTATGAACTGCTTATTATTTTGAGCCCAGCATGCCAAATTCATCTCGTCTATATTAGGCTTCACAACTAGAGGAAATTTGTTTTCAGGCTGAAGATATTCTGTTCTAATCAATTCCTCTTGAGATACACTGATGATTTGCCGTTTGAAAGACCTTAACTTGTTGAGACTGGGTTTTTGGAATTTTGAATCTTTCATAGGAAGTCTTTTTGAATTTACAAACCAGGAATAGCCTTTCGCTTAACCATCTTTAACTTTTGGAGACTAGTTTTTTCAATTTCTTTTTCTCTACGCTCCATTTGATTTTCAGAAAACTCATAACTCTCAAATGGTTCTTTAGACATGACTGTAAGAATCATAGTGTAGTAATTGCCAATATCTTTTACCTGCTCACTACATAACTCAGCTGCGTTAAAATCTAGAGATAGTCGGATTTGGGAGGAAAATATATCTAAACTAAACTGAGATAACAGTGTAAAATCTTTAATTGATAAACCATTTTCAGCTAATATTTCTAAATCACCTAATGTTTGAAGGCGCTGATAGATGTGAAAGTGAGTGAAATTAAAGGATGTTTCAAACAATCGCTCGCGACATAAATCCTCTTTTATTTGAGCCATTGGATACCACCGGAAGGGCAGCAATTCTCGCTCAACTTCCAGTGTCTGCCGTATTAAATCAATCCAGTTTCCTCCATGTAGCTTCAGACGAAAAGGCAAAGTGTTAAGAAAAAGTCCTAAGCTTCGTTCTCCATCGGTTGTTTCCGGTCTGCCATTTGATGAAAGACCAGTTAATACATCTAATTGGTTACTCAGCAGACTGATGACTTTGAGGTGTGCAGCTAGCAAAACGCTCTTGAGTGGAACAGCAAGAGATTTTGCCAACTTATAGAGCTCTTCAGAAACCTGAGAACAAATTGGAACTTCTAGTGTTTGACTTTCCGCAGAGATGGGAGTTAGGTTTGAGGAAAACCAACGTGGCAGAATTGTATTTGTGCTGCCATCAAGTTTTTGTAACCAGTACTGGCGGCACTCTTCAGACTTAAGTGCTTTTTGCTGCAAAGCCACAAAATCTTGAAATGTGCTTGCTGGGGGTAATGAGGGTAGAGAAACTTGTTCCTTTAACAAACAGAAATAGCGTTCTAACAACTCTGTGAGTGTCAAGCCCAAACTCCATCCATCAAGAATCGCATGGTGAAAGCTTAAAGTAAACTGAAATGTCTCTCTACTACGAAGGTGAATTTGAAAGCGTAGCAACGGTGGATTTGTCCAGTCAAAATGCCGTTTTTTTTCATTTTCAATAAGGAAAGCCATTGCTTTCTCTTGCTCTGTAGGGGAGAGATGGCAAAGGTCTTCCACTTGCCAAGGAATGTTTACTGTATGATGAACCAATTGCAGTGGCTCACTGAAGTCAGTGAGATTAAATGAAGTGCGTAATACTGGGTGACTCGCTAGTAGTTGCTGTATAGCTGCTAGCAAGAGCTGAGACTCAAAAGGCGCTCGTAAGTGAAAACTGAAAACATCATGGAAAACAGCACTTTCCAGGTTATATTCGCTATGAAAGAGCATCCCCATCTGAAGCATAGTCAGAGGATAGGCATTTTCTAAACTGTTAGGTAACCTTAGCCTATCTTTTTCGGAAATAAGGCTGAAGGACTGAACTGGTTGTGTTGCTGTAGTATCAGTCTCAACTGACGTTAGATTTTGGGCGAGTTCGTGAATTGTCTGATGTTGGAATAGCTGCTGGATTGAGAAATTTAAACCTTGTTGCTGTAACAGAGATTGAACTTGGATGCTCCGAATGGAATCTCCTCCTAGAACAAAGAAGTTGTCTTTGACACCAACTTGTTTGAGATTGAGAACTTGAGCCCAAATTTCAACTAGTATCTTCTCTTGCGGTGTATAAGGGGCTACGAAAGTTTCTTCCAATTCCGGTCTTACTTGGTCAGGTCTTGGCAGTGCTTGACGGTTCACTTTGCCATTAGGAGCCAACGGTAGTTTCTCCAACAGCATAAAGGCTGAAGGGACCATGTACTCAGGCAACCGCGATTTGAGGAAATTTCTTAATTCATTGGTCGTGGGAGTGTGTACGGGGTTAGGAACGACATAGGCTACTAAGCGTTTACTGCCTACTTCATCTGTCTGAGCCATCACAACTACCTCTCTCACAGCTAGATACTGACTTAGTACTGCTTCAATTTCTCTGATCTCAATACGGTAGCCTCGAATCTTCACTTGGTCATCAATACGACCGAGAAACTCTATATTGCCGTCTGCAAGATAACGTGCCAAGTCTCCAGTCTTATACAGACGGCTCCCTTCTTTGCCAAAGGAGTTAGGAACAAACTTTTCAGCAGTCATACCGGGTTGATTGAGGTAGCCCCGCGCTAGTGCGTCTCCACTAATGTATAGCTCGCCTGGAATTCCAATTGGAACTCGATTTAAATATATATCCAGTAAATAAACTCTCCTATCTCCTATAGGTTTTCCAATAGGAATCGATTGCACGTTTTTGCTTAAAGGTCTGGAAATGTAATAAGAGCAGGCAAATACCGTACATTCTGAAGGACCATATCCGTTAGTAAGCTGTAATGAGGGTAATAATTCAAGAGCATGACGAACGTGAGGAGATGAAAGTTCTTCCCCACCGACCAGTAGCTGTTGAACACCAGACAATACCTTAGGAAGCGAGTCGATTATAATGTTGAATAATGATGAAGTTAGCCACAACACATTGACTCCGTATTTTTGAATTGCGTTGCCCAGGTTTTCAGGTGTAATAAGTTTTCCTGGATAAAGAGCGCAGCATCCACCATGTAACAACATTGACCACAGTTCTAATGTGAATGCGTCCCAAGAAATAGAAGAATGCTGCAAAAAGGTCTGCTCAGAATCTAGATGAAGGTAATCAACGTCCAATATACAACCAAGAACGCTACGGTGGGGAATTTCTGTTCCCTTTGGTCTTCCTGTCGAGCCAGAAGTATAAATTATATATGCTAGATTTTCAGGTGTCACTTTGCAGTGAGGATTTACTTCGTTCTCTGATGTAAACGTTTCCCAATCTGTGTCAAGACAAATGACTTGCGCCCAGTATCCTGGTAGTCTCTCTACCAACTGCTGTTGCGTCAATATTATTGGTACTTTAACGTCCTCTAGCATAAAAGCTATACGTTCTAAGGGATACGCTGGGTCTAATGGTACATAAGCTCCGCCTGATTTAAGAATACCTAAGATCCCTATTACCATTTCCAAGGAGCGCTCCACATAGATTCCTACAGGTACATCCGGCTTTACTCCAATCTTCTGTAGGTAATGTGCTAGTTGATTTGCCCGTCGATTAATCTCATAATAGCTTAATTGTGCATTTTCATAGATTAACGCTACAGCATCAGGTGTCTTTAATACCTGGGTTTCAAAGACTTTATGAATACACTGGTACGTTTGAGAATTGCTTAACATTACGTTTTCCTATTTTATTCAAATAGCTGGTCTAAAAAAGTAAAATCTTTAATTTTTAATCTTTCTATTTTCAAAAAAGTATGTATCTGCAAAACACTCATTTATTTGTGAACCGTCTTTAATTGAACCGATGAACCGACCCCAACAAGCACCATGATTTCCTTAAATTGCAATATGTTCAATGTAATGTTTACCAGATTTAATTATTCGTTCTTTTTGATAAAAATTGAGTAATTGAAAAATTCCAACAAAAGGTACATAGCCTGGTCTATTGTAAATTATGTTGCCATGAAAAACGGCAGTCAATTGTCTTCACAGCACAAAATCACTCAATGACTAACTTGTTATAATTCATAATACTTTGTTTAGTATTACTGTCTTTCTGTATTGCTCCACTCATCCAACTGATGCAATTCAACTTCGGAAATAAGCGGCAAATCCGACAGACACTTCTCTGAATCGGCGACAATGCTTTCAAGCAAAGTTTTGAAGTGCTCCAGTATTCGGCTAATAGTACCAGCATCAAACAGGTCAGTATTGTATTCCAGTATTCCAATTAGTTCTAGCTCAATTTCTTCTAAAATCATACTTAAATCAAACTTAGTGCTTAACCTTTGTAGTTCCAAAGGTTTCAGGGTCAAATTTGATAGTTGCAGCTCCTCCATTACTATATTCTGGAAGGTTAACGTTACTTGAAATAGTGGGTTGTGGCTCAAGTTGCGCTCTGTGTGTAAAGTCTCTACTATTGCTTCAAAAGGTAAATCCTGATGAGCATATGCTCCCAAAGCTACTTCCCGTACTCGGTTCAACAATTGCCGGAAGCTTGGGTTGCCAGACATATCCGTACGTAGCACTAGCATATTAGTAAAACAACCAATCAACCCTTCAATCTCACCCCGGTTACGATTGGCAATTGGCGAACCCACTACAATGTCGTCTTGTCCACTATAACGATGCAATAAGGTTTGAAATGCTGCTAAGAGCGTCATAAATAAAGTCACCCCTTCTTGACGCGAGAGTACTTTGAGTGCCTCTATCAAATCAGCAGATAGGCAGAAAGATTGCATTGCCCCTCGGAAGCTTTGGACAGCTGGGCGGGGTCGGTCGGTGGGCAATTGTAGCACAGAAGCCCCAGCCAGTTGCTGCTGCCAGTAACCAAGTTGAGCTTCCAAGACCTTTCCTTGTAGCCATTGATGCTGCCAAACAGTGAAGTCAATATATTGAATAGGCAGGTCTGGCAGTGGCGAAGGCTTATCATTGGAGAAGGCTTTGTACAACGTTGTTAGTTCTTTAATAAGTACCCCTATTGACCAGCCATCAGAGACAAGATGATGCATACTAAACAAAACTACATACTCTTGTTGCTCGAGACGTAATAATTTCACCCTAAGCAGACGATCATTTTTAAGGTCAAAATGCTGTTGCACATCTGTTAGCGCCAGCTGTCTAATTTCACCTTCTTGTGATGTTGGAGGTAACTCACTTAGGTCAATGATTGGTAACAACAACGCTGTTACTGATAAAATGACTGCTACAGGTCGCCCTTTAACTATCTGAAAATTAGTTCGCAAGGCCTCGTGGCGACGCAAAATTTCGTTGAAACTCTGCTGTAGTGCAGTTATGTTTAACTGTCCCTGTAAGTGAATAGCATATGGTAAGTTGTAGAAGGGACTTTCTGGCTCTAACTGGGCAAGGAACCATAGTCGCTGTTGTGCAAAAGATAGGGGTAATTCTTCATTCCTTGAAATGTGCTCAATGGGAGGTATCTCTGGTTTTAAGGCTACTTTAGTAGCTGTTTCAATATCTTTGGCCAGTTTAGCGACTGTTGGCTCCTCAAAAAGACGACGCAAAGGAAGCTCTATTTCAAAGACTTGCCGTACCAGAGAAATGATGCGAGTAGCTAGAAGTGAGTGTCCTCCCAACTCGAAGAAGTTGTCGTAAATCCCTACTTTCTGAACATTAAGAACATCTATCCAGATTCCGGCTAGTATTTCTTCAACAGGCGTAGAAGGAGCCACAAAATTAAATTCGGACTGAATCTGTGTCAAATCAGGTGCTGGCAACATCTGATGATTTATCTTGCCGTTGGGCGTCAAAGGGAGCGCCTCTAGTCTTACAAAGGCTGAAGGCACCATATAATTAGGTAGTTTCTTTTCTAAGAAACGGCGTAATTTCCCAATGGTTAGTGTCTGCTCTGGGTGCAAGACTGTATAAGCTACTAAACGTTTAGAACCTAGTTCATCTTCGCGCACCACAACCACAGTTTTTCGCACCCCTGGGTGTTGAGCGATGAGTGCTTCAATTTCTCCCACTTCAATCCGGAAACCACGTATTTTAGCTTGGTGGTCAATCCGACCAATGTATTTTATTTCTCCACTTGGTAAATAGCGTCCCTTATCTCCAGTTTTATAAAGACGCGCTGTTTCTTTACTAAATGGATTGGGGATAAATTTCTCTGCTGTTAAGTCGGGACGATTTAAGTAACCCCTACCTACTCCCACACCACCAATATAAATTTCACCTGGGACACCAATTGGTACTGGTTGCAACTCAGTGTCAAGCAGATAAATTTGTGTATTGGCGATGGGACGACCGATAGTTACCCTATTATCTCCTTTATTTACTTGAGCAAATGTGGAATAGGTAGTGTCTTCAGAGGGGCCGTAAAGGTTCAAAACTTTCTGAATATGATCATTTTGATAAATCTGCTGCACAAGTTGATTTTGCAGTGGTTCACCAGCAAGGTTAACTGTCCTGACTGAAGGGGGTAAACCATCTACTTGCAGTAATTCTGCAATGATGCTCGGGACTGTATTAATCAAGCTTACCTCAGCAGCCAACGAGGGCAAATGCAAAGCATTCTCTACGAGAATCACTGTACCACCCCAACTAAGAGGAACAAACAGTTCAAATACTGATAAATCAAAACAAATAGAGGTTGATGCCAAAACTCCAGCAAGGTCATTATCTGTAAAGACTTTTCTTGACCATGTTAATAAAGCAACACAACTTTGGTGGTTGATCGCAACACCTTTTGGTATACCAGTAGAACCAGAAGTATAGATAACATAGGCTAAGTGATTGGGTTTTACTTCATTAGACAGATTTTTTATACTCTGTTGGCTAAATAATTGTGAATCTCTATCGATACAGACAACAGACACATTCGGTTTACCAAACAACTCAACTAAATGGGTTTGAGTCAGTAGTACCTTTGCATTACTGTCTTTGAGCATGAAAGCCAAGCGTTCCTGCGGATAAGCTGGGTCTAGTGGCACATAAGCACCACCTGCTTTGAGGATTGCTAATAGTCCGATAACCATTAAGGACGATCGCTCTAGACAAATCCCCACCAATACCTCTGGCTGTACACCTAAAGTTTGTAAATAATGGGCTAGCTGATTTGCTCTCTCGTTTAGTTTTTGATAGGTTAACAGTTTGTTTTCAAAGACCACTGCGATCGCATCAGGTGTGCGTTCTACTTGAGCTTCAAACAAATCATGAATACATTGTTGTTGAAAATATTCAACTTCTGTATAATTCCACTCGATAAGTAATTGATACAGTTCAGATTCCGTTAACAGTGGTAACTGCGACAAACGCTGCTGTGGATTAGCGACAATACCAGAAAGCAACGTTTGAAAATGCCCTGCCATCCGGCAAATGAAGCTTTTTTCTAATAAATCAGTATTGTATTCTAGAGTGCCAACTAATCCCTGTGCTGTTTCTGTCATCGACAGAGTTAAATCAAACTTAACATTACTAGTCTCACTAGCTATTGGACTTAAAGTCAAGCCAGGTAACTCTAATGCTGATGTCGGTGCATTCTGAAGCGCAAACATCACCTGAAATAAAGGTGTGTGGCTTGAGTCTCGCTGTGGTTGCAGCTTCTCTACCAGTTGTTCAAAAGGCAAATCTTGATGAGCATAGGCTCCCAATGCTATTTCCCGCACACGAGTTAGTAGCTCCTTAAAGGTGGGATTACCTGTCAAGTGAGTTCGCAGTACCAAGGTATTGACAAAAAACCCAATTAACCCCTCTATCTCAACACGATTACGGTTAGCTATGGGTGAACCCACCACAATATCCTCACTTCCTGTATAGCGGAAAAGCAAAGTCTTGAAAGCTGCTAACAGGGTCATGAACAATGTGCATCCTTCCTGCTGGCTCAATTTATTTAGAGCTATGGATAGTTCTTGAGATAGCTCAAATGAATACACAGCACCTCGAAAGGTGACAACAGCAGGTCGGACGCGATCTGTGGGTAACTCTAGTATTGGCACACCTTCTAACTGCTTTCGCCAGTAAGAAAGCTGTGCATTTAGTATCTCTCCTTGTAACCACTGCCGTTGCCAAGCTGCAAAGTCTGGATATTGGATTGGCAGGTCAGGTAATGGTGAGGTAATGTCATTACAGAAAGCTTGATAAAGTGTTGCCAACTCACCCACCAGTACGCCGATTGACCAAGCATCAGAAACAATATGATGCATAGTCAATAGTACTATATGCTCTTCTTTACTAAGACGCAGTAGTTTTACCCGCAGCAGCAGGTCGCTATTGAGATCAAACAGTTGTTGTGCTTCTTTATATGCCAGTTGTCTAACTTCGGCTTGTTGTTGATCTGAAGGTAACTCTTTAATATCAACTACGGGCAACAGTAGCGGTGTTACTGATGAGATGACTGCTATAGGTTGCCCTTCGACTGTCTGAAAATTGGTTCGCAACGCTTCGTGGCGGCTGAAAATTTCGTTGAAACTCTGTCGTAATGCTCTCAGGTGCAATTGTCCCTGTAGACGAACAGCAGCAGGGATGTTGTAGAGAGGACTTTCTGGTTCTAACTGCGTTAGGAACCATAACCGTTCCTGGGCAAATGAGAGCTTGCAGGAGCCTGTTTCTGTTTTAGAAGAAATTGTTTGCGTTCCTAAAGTATTTATTCCTTTGTTCTTGAGTAGCGTCTGAAAAAGTTTTTGCTTCTCTAATGAAAAATTACTCATATCTGACCCTCACTCTACATCAAGTTTTCAATCAATAAAGCATCTTTTGACAGAGGCTCTACTGGTCGGTAATCACGACTTACAATAAACTCTGGTCGTGGATTTTGTACGGGTAAAGGAATATTGTCAACACTATTGTAAGTCACGATCGCAACTGATCGATTAAACGGCGATATGTTACTTGGTGAAGCATGAACAAGATTGCTATCAAAAAATAACACTGATCCTGCTGAAGCTTTTATAGAAAGGATTCCATACTTCAATACTAAATTAGTAACCAACTCTTGATTGAGAGAATACTTCAATTTTGCAGTAAAATTTGATATCCATGCCGGACGTTCTCTTTCGTCTTTTGCTCGGTTACTCGTATTTTGAGCTACAACATCAATCATTCCTTCCTTATGAGAACCGGGAATGACAAATAGCGGTCCGTTAAACTCATTCATATCATCCAACAGCACAAGGGCATTTACCACTCGTGCTGTTGGCAATCCGTCCTCTTTGCGCCAAAAAATATAGTCTTGGTGCCATTCCCAAATGTTTCCCCTAAATGCAGCCTTGGCATTAATTTTGAACTGATAGATATACACTTTGCTGCCGAGAAGCTGCATAGGAGGTTCAACAAGTCTTGGATTTCGAGATAGACGTTGAAAAATTTCATTAGTTTTATGCGATCCATGTACTGCTCGCACGATATTGCTTTCTTCTTCAAGAACTCTTCCTGATGTCTCTTTTCTGAAGAGACTAGGCAATTCAACTTTCAGTCTATTAACTTCAGTTTTAGAAAAACATTCAGTTAACAAAACAAACCCTTGGTCTGTATATTTTTCAAATTGCTCTTTTGTTAAGTACATAATAAGAAGATTTTTGGCACGTTAGTTATTTATTTTGATTCTTTTTATCCTTAAAGCATTTTCACTTCGTTAACTGAAATTTGTTCTAATTCTTTCCATGTCCGAGCAATTTCTTCGACAACTTCCAGAGAACCCCAAATTCTTGCAATTTCGTTGATTAGACTTTCTATCGTAGGTGATTCAAACAAGCTACGTATGGGTAGTTCCATCTGCAAGGCTTGGTTGATCCGAGAAGTAACTTGGGTTGTCATTAGTGAATGACCTCCTAACTCAAAAAAATTATCGTGAATGCCGACTTTTTCAATACCAAGAACTTGTTTCCATATCTCTGCTACCATTTCTTGTGCCACTGTCCGAGGTGCAACAAAAATTCTTTCCAATTCAAGTTGTGCTTTATCTGGTATTGGCAGTGCTTGACGATTCACTTTTCCATTAGGCGTCAGTGGCAATTCCTTTAGGAATACAAATGCTGACGGTATCATATAACTGGGCAGTTTAGGGTGCAAAAAAGAGCGCAATTCACTAGTTGTAGGAGTGGATTCGTGGTTAAGTACCACATAAGCTACTAACCGCGTGTTCCCTGCTTCATCTTTTTGAGCAAGGACAACTACCTGCTCTATGGCTCGATGCTGGCTCAGTACTACTTCAATTTCTCCCAGTTCGATGCGGAACCCACGGATTTTTATTTGGTGGTCAATACGCTTTATATATTTAATATTTCCATTAGGGAGATAACAGGTTAAATCCCCTGTTTTGTATAAGCGGGTACCAAGTTGATCACTAAAAGGATTGGGAATAAATTTTTCAGCCGTCAAATCCGGTCGATTTAAATAGCCTTGCGCCAAGGAAACTCCACCGATATAAAGTTCACCAGTAACCCCGATCGGTACAGGATTGAATTGTTGATCCAATATATAAATTTGAGTGTTAGCAATAGGTTTGCCTATGGGTGGATAAAATGACCATTCATCTGCATTCTTCTTGAGATTGAAAGCAGTTACTACATGGGTTTCTGATGGTCCATAGTGGTTATGTAAAGAACAATGCTTCAAGGATTTGAATAGCCTGATGATGGACTGAGTGATTTGTAATTGTTCTCCTGTTGTGATAATTTCCCGAAGACTGCTGAAAATTTTAGTATATTGGGGGGTAGTACCGTGCTCATCTACTGACTCGGCCAATTGCTGTAGCATCACAACCGGGAAGATGACTTTCTCAATTGCTTGTTCTAAAAGAAATCTTCCTAAGCCAAGGGGATCCATTCGTAAATTTTCTGAGAGGATGAATAAAGTGCCGCCAGTGCCCCAGGTAGCAAATATCTCATGAAAGCTGGCATCGAAGCTCAAGGAGGCAAACTGAAGGGTACGTGCGCCTTTGTAGAGAGATGAGAAATGCCATTGCAGCAGATTCATTAGAGAACTTTGACATAAACCAATGCCTTTGGGCTTTCCTGTGGAGCCAGATGTGTAGATGATATATGCTAAATTAGCAACCGTGACACTGCTAGCTAAGTTTTCTTGGCTTGTATGGGATATACTCTCCCAGTCTTTGTCCAAGCAGACAACATGGGCCTTGTGGTCAGGAAGCTTATCAACCAGTTGCTGTTGCGTCAACAACACTGATACTTGAGAATCCGATAACATCAAAGCTAAACGTTCTCGTGGATAAGCTGGGTCAAAGGGTACATATGCGCCGCCAGCTTTGAGGATGCCCAATAATCCGATTACCATATCGAGCGATCGCTCCACACAAATTCCCACTAATACTTCTGGTTTTACTCCCCGCGATCGCAAGTGGTGTGCTAGCTGATTTGCTCTAGCATTCAGTTCACAGTAGGTCAACACAGAGTTTTCAAAAACTACTGCTATAGCTTCCGGCGTAAGTTCTACTTGCGCCTCAAATAATTGATGGATGCATTTTTCTTGGGGATATTCTTCCTGAGTATCATTCCATACCAACAACTGATAACTTTCTTGTGCAGTAAGCAACGGCAAGTCCCGAAGTAGCCGTTCGGGGTTAGCAACCATAGCTTGCAGCAAGGTCTCTAAATGCCCCAACATTCTCGTAATAGTAGCGCTGTCAAAACGACGGGTATCATATGTAATTGCAATAGACATCTCCAATAAATCTGCATCAGGCGTTACCGCTATGGTAAGAGGATAGTTTGTCTTTTCAAATGATCGATATTTACTGATCCTCATGTTTTCAGCTAGCTTTCTTTCGGCAGAATCAACTAAATGGTTATTAAAAATTAAAAAGCTCTCAAATAAAGACAGACCAGGGGCTATTTCACTCCATTGTTGGATCTGTATCAGTGGACTATACTCGTACTGGCGCATTTCTACTTCTTGGGATTGGATCTGCTTCAGCCAAGGCAAGAGAAAAGCATTACTATGCACTTGTACTCGTAGCGGCAACGTATTAATGAAGAGTCCCACCATAGACTCCACACCCTCAAGCGCAACTGGCCGACCAAAAGAGGTGACTCCAAAAACTATATCTTCCTCATTGTTATAACGACTCAAAAGCAAAGCCCAAGCTCCTTTAAACAGGATGTTTAAAGTAAGTTGATGCTGGCGTGCAAGAGACTTTAGGGCGGCTGTGATATTTGCCGATAGATGGGTGTGTTGCCGCTCATATTCTTCGTCTTGGCTCTTGAAACTACCCGAAGTTTTATCTATCCCCAGTGGTGTTGGCAGTGTGAATCCTTTGAGCATCTGCCGCCAGAATACCTCAGATTTGGATAGGTCTTGCTGCTGTAACCAAGCAATGTAATCTCTGTAAGGAGGAAGCCGTTCCAGGTGTAAATTATCACCCTGGCAAAAGGCATCATAGAAGCTGTAGAATTCCTTCCACAACAGATTCCAAGACAGCCCGTCTAAGATTATATGGTGATGGCTATGGATCAACAGATAAGCGTCATCAGTTACCCTAATCAATGCTATACGCATTAGTGGAGCAAAGGAAAGTTCAAAGCCGCGTTCGCGATCCGCTTTTAAGAAAGATTCTTGCTGCTTTTGTTGCTCCTGTAAGGATAGTTTCCGCCAGTCTAGCAATTCCCAAGGCAAGTCCACTTGCTGATACACGACTTGATATGGCTTATCAAGACCTTTCCAATAGAAGGAAGTACGCAGAATCGAGTGCCGATCCACAACTCGCTGCCAAGCTTTCTTGAAGGCTGAGACGTCAAGCTGATGCAAGGTGCAGCAAAACTGCTGGAAATACACTCCTGAACTAGGTGCAGCAATGGTGTGAAAAAGCATACCATGTTGCATAGATGAAAGCTCGTAGATGTCTTCAATATTCTCCTGTTTCATTAAAAATTCTCCCTGTCTAATTGACCAGCCTGAGCCAACAACTTCCTCAAATTTTCTTGGCTTATCTTTGCTGCGGAAAAGTCTGAAGGGGTATACCCTCCTGCTTCTTTATACTGAGAGTGGATGATGAGAGACTTGAGCGCTTCTACAAAACTATGAGATAGTTTTTCTATAGTCTCACGTCGATGCACATTAGAGCTATAGTTCCACGACAGTGCCAACTGGTCTTCAGTAACCGACCCAGTCACCTCTAGCAGATGAGAACGAGTTCCTTGTGGACTGTGCTCCGGTCCACTGAATTCTCCAGTCGGTTTGAAAAAAGTTGACTGAGGCAAGCTTTTACCAAACTGACCAAGGTAAAGGAAAATAACCTCTGCTTGGGGAAGTGACCGAATTTTCTCAGTAACTCCCGCATCTTCACTCAGGTAGCGTAGCACTCCATAATCAATGCCTTGATTAGAAATGCAACGAAGTTGCTCTTTGACGACTTTCAATGCATCGCCTGGATTGTTAGCATTCTCTAAATCCAAAAGTACAGGATAGATTGTAGTGAACCAACCTACTGTCCGCGATATATCTACATGATCTATAGTTGCCTCCCGCCCATTTCCTTCTAGATCAACTAGCAGCGAGTTGACGCCTGTCCATTGTGCAAAAGCTTGTGCAAGAGCAGTGAGCAGAACCTCTTGTATATTGGTTCTATAAAGCGATGGAATCTCCTGTAGCAGCGCTTGAGTCTCTTCTGCATTCATCGCTACTGATACTGTTTGAACTGATGCTACAGTGTTAATACCTCTAGGATAATCCATCGGTAGGCAGGAAACTTGTTTGTTAAGTTCGCTCAACCAGTAATCCATCTCTTGCTGCAGCTTGGTTGAGTGAGCGTACTCCTTTAATTGGAAAGACCACTGCTTGAAGGAAGTTGTCTTCTGCGGAAGCTGAATTGTCTGACCCTGACTGAGTTGCTGATAAGCACTCTGGATATCTTCTAACAAGATTCGCCAAGACCCGAAATCTACCGCTAAGTGGTGGATGACAACTAGCAAGCGGCTTGAAGAGTTGGCACCCAGTTCAAAGAGGACAACCCGCACAATCGGTCCTGTTGACAAGTTCAGACTGGCTTGTGTTTCTGCAGCGGTTGTTTCAATAGCAGATTTTTGAACCTCTCTTGAGAATGCCGACAAATCCAGCCGTGTAAATGGTATAACCTCTTCGGGGCTAGCGTTGATCTGCTGCCAGCCAGATTCAGAGTGTATAAACCTCAGGCGAAGTGCATCGTGGTGCATTAGTATTTGCCGGAATGCTTGCTCCAACAAAACTGCATCGATGACTTGCAGTGCCTCTAGCAAAACTGCCTGATTCCAGTGGTGTGCTTGGGGCTGATTCTGTTCAAAGAACCAGTGCTGCATGGGCGCTGGGGGAACTAAATCAGTTACTAAGCCCTGTTCAGCCTGTATCACTTGTGTTGTATCTGCCACTGCTGCTAACTCAGCAATTGTCTGATGCTCAAATATCTGTTGAGGGTTAATCCGGAAGCCTGCTTTATGAAATCTAGCACTGACCTGAATACCAACAAAGGAATCCCCGCCCAAATCAAAGAAGTTATCGTGTATACCAATCTGCTCAATACCTATCAATTGTTGCCAGATATCAGCAAAAATTTGCTCGACCTCATTTCTAGGAGCTACATAAGCATTGCTTAGTTGAGGTCGTGGGTGTACTGGTTTGGATGGACGAGCCTTCTCTACTCTTTCCAAGGCACTAGATGCTACGGACGCAAAATTAGCATTGCTCCGCTCAATCCAAACATGGAAATTCTCCGGCGACACTATTACCTGTGGTAGTCTTTTACAAAGAATGCGGCTAAAGGCATCCACACCTTCCTTGGAAGACATTGCGTTCGCTAAAACTTCTTCAGGTTTGAGATTCTGTCGCAACGCTTCGTCTACTGACATCCCCACCTCTAGCCAATTCTCCCAGTTAATAGATACAGTGAATGGGCTATGTCTGGAAGTATTGTGGTGAGCGAAAGCATCAAGAAAAGCATTTGCTGTGCAATAGTCTACCCGCCCAGGTCCTGCTAATATCGATATGTGAGATGAACACAATACCAGAAAATCTAGCTGAACATCCTTGAAAAGAATATCAAGCACTTGTGTTCCTTTTACTTTGGATGCAAAAACACTTGCTACCTTTTCTGGTGTCTGGAATTGAATTAAACCACCACCTCCAATTCCTGCCGCATGGATTACACCATGAATCTGACCAAAGCGCTTTGATGCCTGACTCATCACAGCCCGCATTTGTTCTTCATGGGCAATATCAGCGCTGCAAACTAGAACTTGAGCACCTAACGCCTCTAATGCCTGCACTTTCTTAATTTTGCGGCTCACATGATCATTTTCATCATGAGTTGCTAACCATTGAGACCACTCATTGTTTTGGGGAAGACCTGAACGCCCTGTCAGAACCAGTTTGGCACGCACTGTCTGTGCTAGATATTCTGCCAGCACCAAGCCAATTCCCCCAAGACCACCAGTAATTAGGTACACTCCTCCTTCCCTTAGAGGTATTGTTCCCGACTCTGGTTTCTCCAGTTGTACTGGCTCAAAAGTTTGCACCCATCGATGCTTGCTACGGTAGGCAACCACACTCTCAGAAGCATTATGAGTGAATTCTGCCAGGAGTTGGTCTATAAGTTGATTTTCTTGAGAAGTCCGTAATTCAGGAATGACTATATCAATGCTACGGCAGGTGATGTTGGAGTACTCTTGTGGAATGACCTTACATATTCCCAAAACAGTCGCCTTTTCAGGGCATAACTTTTCATCGCCATTCACTTCCTGCACATTGTTGGTCACTGCTAGAATTTGGAGGGAATCAGTAATTTCCTGTTTTCCCAGCGCCTGCACGAGGAAAAGTAGACTATAGAAACCTAAATTTTGACATTCATCAAAGAACTGATGCGGTGATTCTTTCCCCTTGTTCGGTGTAAGACTCCAAAAATGGGCGATCGCATTTGGATTTAAATCCAACGTGCTAAGTTCTTTAAGCAATGCATCATAATCATTACTAGCTTGTGGATTAATTGCGTAGAGGCGATCGCTCTGCTTGGTAAATTGTTCTCCTACTGTGACGGTGATGACATCATGGCCTTGCTGTTCGAGTTGTTTGGCAATTTGAGAACCTACTCCAACATCATCAATAAAGACTAACCAGCATGACTTTTGGTCTGTTGATGTTACATCTCGCGCCTGCACGGGGAGCGAACAGTGTTTCCAAGAAGGAACATAAAACCAGTCCGCAATATTTTGCTTTTTGTGTAATGGTTTTTGTGATACCGTAGCTAGGTTAGTTTCAGGGTTTGTCTCAATCCAGTAACGCTGACGCTCAAATGGATACGTCGGTAGAGGGATGCGATGACGCCGTTCATGCGTGTAAAAACTAGACCAATCGATTTGAACACCGAAAAGCCATAACCGACCTAAAGTATTAAGTAAAAATGCCACATCTGACTGTTGTTCCTGGGGATGACGTAGTGATGTCAGCGCTATTAATTCTTCCTGTTGATGCTGTTTAGTAAAAGTGCTTAACGTCCGCCCTGAACCAACTTCTAGGAAGATTCGCTTTGGTTGTTTGAACAACTCCGTGACCCCTTCGCTAAAGCGCACTGGCTGCCGTAGATGCGTCGCCCAATAGTTGGGGTCTGTGGCTTCAGCTTGTGTAATCCATGTCCCACTAACGTTGGAGACAAATGGAATTTGAGGAGGATTGAGTTTGACGAGTTGTAAGTTCTGTGTATATTGGTCTATGATGGGTTCCATCATCTGGGAATGAAAAGCATGGGAAGTATGCAGTCGCCGACAGCCTGCACCTTTTTCTTGTAGCTGCTGTTGCAATTTTTCTACTGCTTCTGTAGAACCCGACACTACACAGGAGGAGGGACTATTGCTCGCAGCTAAAGATAGTTCTGGTTCCAATAAGGGTTGTACCTCGTCTTCTGGAAGTTGAACCGACAGCATTGCACCAGTTGGCAACTGCTGCATCAGTTTTCCTCGCTGCGCTACCAGTGCCAGGGCATCTTCGAGGGAGAAAACTCCAGCCAGAGTGGCTGCCACATATTCCCCAATACTGTGACCAATCATTGCCTCCGGTTGTACACCCCATACCATCCACAACTGAGCTAGGGCATACTCAATCACAAACAGTGCTGGTTGAGTAATAGCAGTTTGTAGTAACTGCTGTGTTGCTTGTTGAGCCTGTTGTTCACTTGGATAAAGCACAGTACGCAAATCCAGCCCAATATGAGGTTTTAATACTTCACAACACTGATCAACTTGCTCTCTGAAGATGGGTTCACTCTGGTAAAGTTCCCTGCCCATATTTACGTACTGCGCCCCTTGTCCAGAAAACATAAAGACTACAGGGCGATTACATGATTCTTGATAGTGGGTGAATACTTGTTGTGGGTCTTCACTACTCAGTACCTTCACAGCATCATCAAGATTTTCACACACTACCATGCGGCGATGGTTAAAAGCTCGGCGACCTACCTTTAGAGTGTAAGCGACATCAGCCAAGTTCAAAGTATGCTGCTGAAGATGAGCAGCTATATTGGTTGTCACAGTTTTTATCGCTGTACTAGTCTTAGCTGAGAACAGCAACAACTGCCAGGGACGCGAAGAACCTGATGGCTCGACAACTGGGGCTTCTTCCAGAATCACATGGGCATTTGTTCCCCCTATTCCAAAGGAACTAACTCCAGCGCGACGCGGAATACCGTTTATGTTTGTCTTCCAATCAGAAAGAGAGTTATTAACGTAAAAAGGACTGTTAATAAAATCAATCTGAGGTGATGGTTCTTGAAAATGCAAGCTGGGTGGTATCTGTTTGTGCTTAAGTGCTAGCGTGGTTTTGATCAATCCAGCCACACCAGCAGCAGCGTCCAAATGTCCGATATTGGTTTTAACTGAACCAATTGCACAGAATCCCTTCTTCCGAGTACGATCGCGAAAAGCTTGTGTCAGCGCTGCAATTTCAATGGGATCTCCTATGGGTGTTGCTGTGCCGTGTGCCTCAATATAAGTAATTGTCTGAGGTTCTACTTCCGCGATGATTTGAGCCGTTCTAATAACTTTTGCTTGGGTATCGATACGGGGGGCTGTATAGCTAACTTTGAACGAACCATCATTATTAATGGCTGAACCTTTGATGACAGCATGAATGCAATCACCATCGGCAAGAGCCTCCTCTAATCGCTTTAATACCACAATGCCTACACCCTCACCGCTAACAGTTCCTTGTGCTTTAGCATCAAAGGCGCGGCAGTGTCCATCAGGAGATTGTATACCTCCTTCTGTGTAAAAATATCCGGCTTTTCTTGCCAATCTAATAGAAACTCCACCAGCCAAAGCAATATCACTTTCACCATTCAGCAAACTTTGGCAAGCCAAGTGGACAGCAACTAATGAAGTTGAGCAGGCTGTTTGAACAGTATAACTCGGTCCATCCAGGTTGAGTTTGTAAGAAACGCGTGTGGTTAAATAATCTTTGTCACATCCAATCACTAGTTGGTCATGAGAAAGAGATTGTATAGTATTTTGATTTAAATAAAGCTTGATTAAGTAGTCACTCAAACTAGATCCGGCATAAACACCAATACTACCTTTGTAAGTTTCTGAGTTATATCCAGCACTTTCAAGGGCTTCCCAAGCACACTCTAAAAAAAGTCGGTGTTGCGGATCAGTGATTTCTGCTTCTCTGGGATTAAAGCCAAAGAATGAAGCGTCAAAAAATTCTATATCTTTTAATGTAGCCTGTGCCTTTACATAGTTAGGATCACTTAAGACAGATGAATCTATCCCTGATGACAAGAGTTCTTCATCGGTGAAAAAAGAGATTGATTCTATTCCATTCTGGAGATTTTTCCAAAATTCATCAATATTTTTGGCTTCAGGAAAACGCCCTCCCATGCCGATAATAGCTATTTCTGAGCCATTCCTTAGAGAAGATGCTGTCGAATTATTCATTCTTCGTCAATTCCTGTACTATTTGCAATTAACTTCATTTTTTGAAGACGTTTGCTTTGTTGATATTTACCTTGTTTCAGCTTCTCAGTTTTAATATTAATGTCACCAGAAGACGATATTTTATTATTGGCTTGACTGAAGTACTCTACTAAGGAGCTTATGGTGGGATATCTAAACATATCGAGCATTGATAAATCTGTTTTGAAAATTTCACACAGTTGACTATGAATTTGAACTATGAGCAATGAATGACCACCAAGTTCAAAAAAGTTATCGTGAATACCTACTTTCTCTACATTAAGTGCTTTGTGCCAAATATTAGCAATGGTTTGCTCTAGTTCAGTTTGTGGCATTACGTAAGCAGTTTCTAACTCTGGGCGAAGACCCTCTGCTGAAGGTAGCGCCCTGCGATCTACTTTACCGTTTGGCGTCAACGGCAAAGTATTCAACATCACAAATGCTGACGGCACCATGTACTCAGGCAACTTCGATCCTAAGTGCTGCCGTAGCAAGGACACAAGGTGAGTAGTGGACATCGCCTGTAGTGGGGTATTAGCATAATCGCTCCAAGACTGAGGACTAGTAGTTTTTTTAGTGCAAGGAGGAATCACTACTATAGACTTCATTACCGATTCAGTTGTGCGCTTTTTAAATACCACTTGGTATTGACCATTGACACTAGAATCTAACCAGCTAATATTGATGGTATAAGGTAGTTCTTCACTTAAAGCCCATAGTTCTTCAGGTTCTACGCCAGTACTTACAGTTCTCTGGAGAGCTTCCCGTAAATCACCAGCATTTGTGAAACCTTCAGAGTTTTTGAGTAATTCCACAGCTTGGATATCTGCCAGAACACGAGCATTAGGTACACTAGTAATTCCTAAAATATCCGGTTGAGTCTCTACAAGTAATTGACGGACAGATGAAAGCGTCAACTTTGCTTCCTGCCAATTTAACCACGGAATTTCTACTGTCGGATAAACTTCATGTTCTATATGAATAATCACATCGTAGCGGAATTTAGTCAACTCATTATGAGAATACCCGCGTTCGAGATGAATTTCCACATGGCTAATCTTGGGTAGATGCTGTTTTAAGGCGATGAAGAAAGCTGGGTCAATAAGCAATTGCTTCTCTGCAAATATTTGCTTTTGCACGCGCTGCTGTAACTCTGCTACAGAGAGGGAGGCTGGTGCCCGATGTAGTTGAACAGAGGTGTGAAAAGCCTCTAATAAGCATAGGTTGCGAACATCTCCCAAAAAGATAAAGCCTCCAGGCTCTACCACCTTTACAGCACCTTCCAACACTTTCAATAAGTAGTCAACACTTGGGAAATATTGGGCTACTGAGACTATGAATACTGTGTCGAAGGTATCCGTATTTATCGCTGTGAAGTCATCTGCTGCCTTCTGGATGAAACTTACCCCAGGTAAATCTTGCCCTAACTTGTTGAACTGTTGCTGGAGAATATGCAAAGCATTTTGTGAGATGTCTGTTGCACAGTATTGTGTGCAATTACGAGCAATTCGGAAAAGCATTAGACCACTACCACCAGAACCAATTTCCAGTACACGGGTTGGCTGTAAAGCCAAAATCCGCTCAACTGTTTGATCCATCCACTCATGCACTTCTTGATCGGGGATAGGCAAGCCTGTGTAACTACTTTCCCAGCCTTTAATATAGAAACCCGACTGTTGCTCTGGGTCTATCTGGTTGTAGAGGCTATCAAAGACTGCCTGCCACTGGGATACTTGCTGAGTGTTAAACTCTCTTGGTGGCGTCTGTCCCTCCACAATAACATCAGATTTAATATTTGAAACTATATAAGCCACCAAACGCTTGTAATCTGTCTCATCTTGCCTAGCTACGACTACAGCTTCCTGAACAGCAGGATGTTGATTCAGTAAAGCTTCGATCTCTCTGAGCTCAATGCGGAAGCCACGAATTTTCACTTGATGGTCGATGCGCTTTAGAAACTCTATATTCCCATCCGGTCGGTAGCGAACCAAATCGCCCGTCTTGTAAATACGTGCTCCAGGTTCTGTAGTGTATGGATTGGGTATGAATGCAAGAGCTGTCAACTCTGGTTGGTTGAGATAACCTCGCGCCACACCCACTCCCCCTATATACAGTTCTCCAGGAACACCCACTGGAACAAGTTGCAGATAAGGGTCAAGTACGTAAGTTTCAGTATTTCTAATTGCCTGCCCGATTGGCAATTCGCGCTTATCTGTCTGAACAGATATTGACTCACACAAGTCGCAGATTGTTGCCACAATAGTTGTTTCTGTGGGACCGTAGCTATTGACCAACCGCACTCGTTGACCTACTTGCTGCTGCCAAGCTTCTAGGCGTGAGGGTTCAGCTTTTTCGCCTCCTATGATAACTAATCGTAGTGCTTCAGGTAGTGTTAAATTCGTAGTAGACACTTCATCTGTGACTTGGTGCCAAAAAGCTGTGGGCAAGTCGAGTACTGTCAGTCCCAAATTACGACATTGTTGTAAGAAATTTTGTATAGAATTCAACATTGCATCAGTGCGTAGTACTAGGGTAGCACCTTGCACAAGACATGGAAAGATTTCTTCTGCTGCTGCATCGAAACTGATTGAGGCAAACTGTAGTATGTGATCTTGCGATTTTATTTCATATTCTAAACATGCAGTTTCGATATAGTTCACCAAAGAGCGATGCTGTATCATTACCCCCTTAGGGGTTCCAGTAGAGCCAGAAGTATAGATTAGATAAGCTAAGTTTTCAGGTTGAGTTAAATTAAACAGGTTTTCTTGACTTTCCTGGGCAATGATTGTCCAGTCTGAATCCAGACAAACGATTTTAAATTTATTTTTGGGAAGTGCATTCAGCAGTGGCTGTTTGGTCAAGAGAACTGGTATCTGAGCATCCTGCAACATGAGCGCTAATCGCTCTTTCGGATATATTGGGTCGAGAGGTACATAAGCACCTCCTGCTTTGAAGATGCCCAACAGCCCGATGACCATAGAGAGCGATCGCTCTACACAAATTCCCACCAGTACCTCTGCTTTGACTCCTAAGGAGCGCAGGTAGTGCGCCAGTTGGTTTGCGCGTTCGTTGAGTTCACAGTAGGTCAATTGCTCATCTTCAAACACCACAGCCACTGCATCGGGTGTCCGTTCCACCTGGGCTTCAAACAACTGATGAATACACTGGTCTTTAGGATACTCAGCCTGAGTATCATTCCACTTCACTAACAGCGCTTTCTCGACTTCAGCTAACAACGGTAACTCTGAGAGTCGCTGCTGTGGATTAGCGACAATCCCAGAGAGTAACGTTTGCAAATGCCCTGCCATTTGCCGGATAGTGCCTGCCTCGAATAAGTCAGTATTGTACTCCAGAATGCCAACTAGTCCTTGTGCTGTTTCTGTCATATCCAGGGTGAAATCAAACTTTGCACTGCCACTGTCGCTTTCTAGAAGACTTAAAGTCAAACCAGGCAACTCTAATGCCGATATCGGTGCATTTTGAAGCGCAAACATCACCTGGAACAGTGGCGTATGATTCAAAGAACGCTGTGGTTGCAGTTCTTCTACTAACTGCTCAAAAGGCAAATCTTGGTGGGCATAAACTCCCAATGCCATTTCCCGCACACGAGTCAGTAGCTCTTTGAAAGTGGGATTACCTGCCAAATTGGTTCGCAGTACCAGGATATTAACAAAAAATCCAATTAACCCTTCTATGTCCGCACGATTGCGGTTGGCAATGGGTGAACCGACCACAATATCTTCTTGCCCTGTGTATCGCCATAACAAAGTCTGAAAAGCTGCCAGTAGAGTCATAAACAAGGTAGTTCCTTGCTGCTGGCTCAATTTCTTCAGGGCTTGTGATAGCTCGACAGATAGCTCGAATGAATAAGTAGTACCCCGGAAAGTTTGAATGGCAGGCCGTGGGTAGTCAGTGGGTAACTCTAGTGTTGCCGATGCCCCCTCTAACTGCTTTTTCCAGTAAGATATCTGGGATTGTAGTATCTCTGCTTGCAACCATTGTCGCTGCCAAGCTGCGAAGTCTGCATATTGGATTGGCAGTTCAGCTAACGGTGAAAGTTGTCCAGTAGAAAAGGCTTCATAAAGCGCTGCCATTTCACGAATGAGTATCCCTTTTGACCAGCCATCAGAGATAATGTGATGCATTGTAAACAGCAACACGTATTCTGCCTCGTCCAGTTGTAGGAGAGTACATCGCAGTAGCGGACCCTCTACTAGGTTGAACGGTATTTGAGCTTCCTTAGTAGCGACGCGCATAACCTCTTTCTCACGATCTGCGTAAGGAAGTTTTTGTAAGTCAACTACTGGGAGCTTTAATACTAGAGTCGAAGCGATGACTTGGACTGGTTGCCGCTCGACAACAGTAAAAGTAGTGCGTAGGACTTCATGGCGACGTATAATTTCATTAAAACTTTGCTCTAGTACGGCTACATTGAGCGCTCCTGTCAGACACACGACGCCGGGTTGATTGTAAAAGGGGTTTCCTGGCTCTAACTGTTCAAGGAACCATAGTCGTTGTTGGGCGAAAGACAGAGGGAAAATGTTGGAATCTCGACTTTGAGACGTGATTTTTGTTCGAGAGGTATTCTCTTTTTTCTGGCTGAGTCGTTGCAGAAGAAGCTCACGTTTCTCCACAGAAAGATTAGCAATATCTTTAATTAAGTCGCTCATTTCCTGCTCTCTTCCCAATTCATTAACTGTTGTTCGCCAAGTATTGCTTGAACTTCCTCTTGCGAAAGTTGCTCTATTTCTGCAAACGCCTGAGCCAGTAATTCACTATCTGTTGCTTGAGCTAGCCTTTGTGCAATAATCACAGCTAAATCAGCTATGGTAGGTGTCTCAAAAAGGTCGCGCACGGCTAAGTCTACCTCGAAGGCATTACGCAAACGAGATACAACTTGAGTGGCTAGCAAAGAGTGTCCACCTAAATCAAAGAAATTATCGTGAACACCAACCCGCTCAAGCCGCAATACTTCAGACCAGATTTGTGCCAGCAATTTTTCAACAGGCGTTCGAGGTGCTACAAAAGTATCTTCTAGATCGGGTCTAGCTGTATCCGGTGAAGGTAGTGCAAGACGATCTACTTTTCCGTTAGGGTTTAAGGGCAATTTCTTTAATACTACAAAGGCAGACGGCATCATATACTCGGGTAGCTTATTCTGCAAGAAAAGACGTAACTCGCTAGTATTGGATGCTTGACCCTGATTCATAACAACATAGGCGACCAAGCGCTGATTACCGGGTTCATCTTCCCGAGCTAAGACCACAACTTCTTGTATCTTTGGATGTTGTTTCAGTGCCGACTCTATTTCTCCTAACTCAATGCGAAAGCCTCGAATCTTCACTTGGCTGTCAATCCGTCCAAGAAACTCCAAATTTCCATCTGGTAAGTAACGAACTCGATCTCCCGTTTTGTAAAGTTTTTCCTTTGGTGCGTTGTTAAAAGGGTTTGGGATGAATTTTGTAGTGGTTAGTTCAGAACTATTTAAATATCCTCGCGCTAGACTTGCGCCACCAATGTATAATTCACCTGGCATACCAATAGAAACTGGTTGCATCTGCTGATCAAGCACATAGACTTGCGTATTGCTTAAGGGACGACCTAGAGGGACAGTTTCAGAATCATGATTAGCTTGTCCACTTTCTACTAGATAAGACAGCACACCAACAGTGGATTCTGTTGGACCGTAATGATTGAAAATCCGGCAGTTAGGTGAGTATTGTTGAATCTGCGTTAGCAGATGCCAACTAAACGTCTCGCCACCAAGAATCAGACACTGATGGGGCAAAATTTTTTCTGAGTAAGTAGATGCCAGAAAAGCTGCTAAGTGGGAGGGCACAATCTTGAGACAATCAATTGGATGAATGTCAAAGTAAGCTGTTAAGGCTGCTGGGTCAGAAATACGCTCTTGAGATACCACATGAAGGCATCCCCCATTACACAGAGATGGAAAGATTGCTGTGTTACCCAAGTCTGCTGCAAAGGAGGAAACTGTTGCAAAATTGGCACCAGTTTGCAAGTTGAGTTTCTCTAAAATTGCGTAGATATAATTGATGAGTTGCCGATGCTCAATAGTAACTCCCTTGGGTTTGCCTGTAGAGCCTGAAGTATACAACACATAGACCAGATTCTCAGGAGTTGTCTCAGTGGTGGGACTCTCATCCCCGTACTGAGCAATGGTATCCCAGTCTTCACCCAAGCAGATGACTTTCATTTGTCCTTTCTCATTAGTCATCTGTCTCAAGCTATTCACCAATGACGTAGATGCACTAGGGACTTGCTGTGGGGTATGACTAATGACCAATGATACTTGAGCATCCTGTAACCGTAATGCTAGTGCCTCTTGTGGTAATGTTGGGTCTAGCGGTAAATAGGCTCCACCTGCTTTTAGAATGCCTAGTAAACCAATTATCATTTCGAGCGATCGCTCTACACACAGACCAACGATAATTTCCGGCTTGACTCCTTGCTGCTGCAAGTAATGGGCTAGTTGATTAGCTTTGCGGTTTAGTTCTCCATAGGTCAGTTGCTGGTCTTCAAATACAACGGCAATATTATTAGGTGTTTTTTCTACCTGTGCTTCAAATAGTTGGTGAATACACTTACCTTGTGGGTAATCAACCTGAGTTTTGTTAAATTCAACCAACAGTTTTTGGCGATCGCTGTAGTTAAGTATTTCTAATTTACTAATTTTCTCATCTGGATTTGCCGTTGCACTAGTTAATAAAGTTTGAAATTGCTTGGCTAAGTTTTGAATAGTATCTATAGAAAAATAATTGATATCGTAGTATAATTCTACTTTCAAAGTATTATTGTACTGAGTACAGGTGAGTTTAACTTTGAACGGCTCAATACAACTATAATATTTATCAAGTGTAAATAATACACCAGTACTCAGACATTTTTCAGTTAATTTTTCAAATTCAAAACCAATTGGAAAAGCTAGATGATTGTCATTTTCTGCGGGTTCAGGAACGAAATAATCTTGCCACTCTACAGCTTCATCTAAAGTTTTTTCCGCAAGTTCCAAGACTTCTCGGAAGGTAAAGTCTGGGAGCAAATGACTTTTAATCGGTATCCAGGTGGCAAGTAGTCCCAGTATGTCATTGAATTCTTCATATTCTCTGCGATCGCACCCCATGCCAATGATTATCTCTGGCTGTCCTGTGAGTCGCCAAATCAGCGTTTGCCAACAGGCTAATAATACGACATTAGTAGATGTTTCATACTTGTAGGCTAAAGTTTCAATCTTCGCTGTTAACTCGGGAGCGATCGCTAACTGGAAACTATTTATCTCAAATCTTGATTTTTTTAAGGACTTGTTCTCAAAAGGCAACTTTAAATCAACGAGTCTAGATAGTTTTTGCTTTTGCCAATATTCGTTAGCAGCCTCTGCATCCTTATCTGCAATTAGTTGATTTTGCCATTCTGAAAATTGTATGAATTGTGCAGCTTTATCATACAACTCTTCATATTTATGGAAATTAAAATATGAATTAATGATTTCATTAACCAGATTTTTTATTGTCAAAATATCTGCACAAATTGCAGGCAAAGAAACAAGTAAAATATACTTTCTTATGGATAGTTTTAATAAATCAAATTGCAATATTGAATCATGCTCTAAGTCAAAACTTTGATATCTCATCTTCTGGAAGATATCCTTAATTTTTGACAACTGTTCCAGAACGGGAAAAACACTTAAATCAATATCTCGCCATGAAGGTGAACTACTATTCAAGACAACCATGACGGGAATTTTTACGCCAGGCAAGCGACTAAAACTTGTCCGAAGAATTTCGTGTCGATTGACGATTTTATCTATGCCTGCTTTTAAGACTTCTAGTTGGAGATTACCTTCTATAAGAATGGAGCATTGAGTCAGATAAGCAGAACTATCTTGCTGTAATAACCAAAGGCGTTTCTGATGAGGAGAAAGCCGAAAGCCTTTAATAGTTTGAGTTTCATGCAGCATTTGCTTCTTGCTTCCCTGTTTAGTGTGCGATATCTTTGCTTTAAGCCATTTATCCCATTGCTAACACAATTTTGCATTATCCGAACATAAGGATAAATTTAAATCTTGCATACATTTTCACATTTTTTACTTTTCTAAACTCCACAAGTATGGAGTTTTATTATGACTCATTGAGAATTGCTATAAAATTGAGGAATATATTGTTTTACCGCTTGTTTTAGTTGATTTAACTTTGGAACCTCTGAAACTTCTAGGTAGTTTTTAACCATCTTGTAGTTAGTTTCATTTACAAAGTTTCCAGTAATAGCAATGCAGTTTTCTTCATTAACTACTTGATGCCACCAACCACCAGGAGTAAAGATAATTTCTCCAGAATTTTGAATACAAGTTAAGGATCTGGCTTCAGCAAATAATGGGTATTTCTTCAAGTCAGGATTAAATGCATCCACTTTACCATCATACAAATAAGGCTCATCTTCAGGAGGATAAAAAACCCAGCGCTTCCTGCCAGAAATTACTGCGTTCCACGCAGAACTCATCGCTGGATCTATGTGCATTCCTGAGCCTGTATTGGTAGAACCTATGTAAATCCAACTCCATCTAGGTCTAATTTCATCTGGTAATTGCTGATGCCAACTGTTAAAATACTCCGGAATATTATAATCTTCCAAAAGTTCTGGACAGTCATCAGAAAAACCCCAGTACTTTAAATAATAAGGATTTTCTTCTTTAGTGCTTTCCATATAATCTATATACTCACCCAATCTCATTGTACGTTCATCATCCGGTGTCTTAGTCTTTCTCACGGTGACATGGGTAGCACCATATTTGGATTTAAAAAACTCTGGTGTCCAGCACGTCTTCGCTTTCCAATTATCCATAAGATCCAAAAATATTACAGGTTTACCACATATTCCGTACTTCTGTAGAAATTCTTCCCTTGACAAGTTACTCACTCGGTCAACATTTTGAGTTTCATGCAACATTTGCTTCTTTCTTCCCTATTTAGTGTGCGATATCTTTGCTTCGAGCCATTTCTCCCATTGCTACTACAACTTTACGTTGCCCGATATAGGGATAACGTCCATGTGCAGCCAGTATATTATCTAGCATCAGAATGTCTCCTTGATGCCAAGGAAAGCTAATCTTCGACTGCTGATAAACTTCATTAATTTCTGCAATAACTGAGTCTTCTATAGGAGTCCCATCACCGTAATACACATTACGTGGTAACTTTTGCTCTCCGAATAAAGATAATAGAGATTCTCGAACTTCTGTATCTAAATATGCTATGTGGTGTAACTGTATTTGATTAAAAAATACTTTATCACCAGTTTGAGGATGGACTGCGATCGCTGGACGAATTTGGCGGGTTATTAAACTTTGGTTATCATACCATTCAAAATCAATTTTTGCTTGTTTACAGTAATTTTCTACGACAAATTTATCATTGGTCTGAAAGAAGTCTTGCCAACTGACATCTAAAACATCAGTGTAATTGCGAACATACATTAATTGTTTTTCAGCTAATCTTTTTCGCAACTTAGGATTGATGATTTTATAGGCTTTTCGACAGTCTACAATTGGTGTTTCTCCACCTTGCTGGGCTGGTTGTATGCAGAAAAACAAAATTTTTAGAGGAAAACGATCCAAGTGAGAACTTTCATTATGGAATAGGATAGCTGTATCTGCTGGATAAGGAGTAGAACCATAAATTTTACCGCCTTCTCCAGCACGAGGCAAGTCACCATAATCACCAAATAAGTCTGGACAAATTGCTTGGGCTACACTTTCAAATTCCGAGCTTGAATTTACATTGAAACCTCGCAAGAGAATGGCTCCATGTTTGAATAATTTTCTTTCTATAAATTCTCGGTTAGCTTTAGCCCAAAACACTAAATCAATCTCTTCAGCAGGCTGAATGACTAGAGGAAATGTTTGCCCCACTTGGAGATAATCGGTCTTAATTAATTTTTCTTGTGATAGGATAACAGGCTGAGAAGCAACACTGAGAAATTTTTCCCGATTAAACGCTTTGCGCTCTTGCTTGTGTATAGCTTGTTGTTTTTTTTGAGTTTCAGTGAGCATTTCTAAATTGCCAATCCGCGTATCAGGTCGGCATATAATACTGTTAAGTAGCTTCTGAAAATGATCTGTCAGGCTAGTGATGGCGATCGCATCGAAAATATCTGCATTGTACTGCCACCTGCCCAAGATTCCCTGCTCTGTTTTGGTGAGAAACAGTGCTAAATCAAACCTTGCTATTTTGTTTTCAGCTTCTAAAAAGCTTAATGTCAGTCCGGGCAATTCTAAAGCTGGTAGGGGTGTATTCTGAAGGACAAACAATACTTGAAATAGTGGCGAACTATTGCTCAAATTTCGCTCAGGTTGCAAAGCCTTCACTAATTGATCGAAAGGTAAATCCTGATGAGCATAAGCTCCCAATGCTACTTGGCGTACTCGTTTGAGCAACTCCCGGAAAGTGGGGTTTCCACTTAGGTCAGTGCGTAAGACAAGCAAATTAACAAAAAAACCAATTAATGCTTCTATTTCAGCCCGGTTACGGTTGGCAACATCAGTGCCCACAACGATGTCATCCTGATTTATATAACGTTGTAGCAATACTTGAAAACCTGCCAGCAGGGTGATGAACAAAGTGACACCCTCTTGACGTGAAAGTGCTTGCAGTGCTTTTGATAGGTTTGGAGGAATTACGAAGGATGAAGTAGCACCCCGATTGGTTTTAACTTCTGCTCTTGGACGAGTTGTAGGCAATTGCAGTACAGGGAGGTTGTTCCCCAGCTGTTTCTTCCAGTATGCAAGTTGGGCGTGCAGTACCTCACCTTGCATCCACTGAAGCTGCCAAACTGCAAAGTCTGCATACTGAATTGGCAGTTCAGGAAGTGGGGAGGCTTTTCCAGTGGAGAAGGCTTCGTACAATGCTGCCAACTCTTGAACCAACAAACCAATTGACCAACCATCTGAGACAATATGGTGGATTGTAAATAATAATATATGCTCTTGTTCACCGACGCGCAAGAGGGTACATCTAAGTAACGGGCCTTGGATGAGGTCAAAGGTGCGTTGAGATTCTTCTACAATTAATCGTTGTACGTCAGAATTCCGTTGTCCTTCTGGCAAATTACACACATTTTCTACTGTGATTGTGACATTCGCTGTAGGAATAGGATGAATGACTTGAACTGGTTGATCCTCCACCATTTCAAAAGTAGTACGTAAAGCTTCATGGCGTCGCACAATCTCGTTGAAACTTTGCTCCAAAGCTACCACATCAAGTACACCTATCAGCTGTATAATTCCTTGTTCATTATAAGAAGTATTGCCAGGATCAATTTGATGGAGAAACCACAGGCGTTGTTGGGCAAACGATAGGGGAGCAGGACTTGTTTGAGAACGTCTTGGAATAACTTCTAGTTGAGAGTAAGAGTTAACTTCACCCCGCAGTCGCTTTTCAAAAAGCTCTTGCTGTAGGGGTGAAAGTTTTAACCGTCGTTTCAAAATTTCATCTTTTGAAATTTTCATCATCAATATCTTGAACTCAAAGACTTTTGCTATCTAGTTTGACAATTGCACATCAGGGGTTAAATGCATTTCTTAAGTCTAATTAATTTTCCTTTCAGAGAATTGTTCTAATTCTAACTCTTCTAGGATCATTTCTTCAATAACCAAAGCCAACTCAGCTATATCTAGTTCATCGAAAAAGTGTTTATGAGACACTTCTATATTAAAGGTTTTACGTAGTCGAGAAATCACAATAGTAGCAACTAAAGAGTCTCCTCCCAAATCAAAAAAATTATCGTGAATTCCTACCTTTTCAATACTAAATATTTCCTGCCAGATGTCAGTTATAATCCGCTCAATTTCGGTACGTGGAGCAACATAAGCATTTATTAGATTAGGGCGAGGGTGAGTTGATTTATTTCGCTTAACCTTAGTAAATTCTTCTTCTAAAGTATTAAGAGTATCTTTTAGGTTAATCAAATTTCGATTAATCAGGTCATTAAAATCGCTTTTCGATACAACTACCTGAGGTATTGTGCTACAAAACAGAATACGTCTAAAAGCCTCCATGCCTTCTTCAAGGGTTAATGGTGATTCTTCAAGTGTTAATTCTGACACCCTATTTAAGTTTGTTTTGGTTATCCATTCTGGAGTGTTCCATCTATTCCAATTGATGGATCTAATAAACCTGTTATTTTTAGAGGCACTGTAGTAAGCAAACGCATCAATGAAAGCACATTCAGCAGTATATTCTACTAGCCCGATTCCACCTACAACTGAAGCTTGTGATGAAGTCAGTACAAAGAAATCCAACTCGGAATCTTTGAAGAGATAATCGAGTATTATTGTTCCTATTACTTTCGGCGCAAGAAAAATTCTTCCTGTTTCTAGTGTTTTTTGGGCAAAGAATTCTTGTTGACTTTCTACAGCATTATGGATTACCCCGTTAATCTGACCAAATCGATTCTTCGCGTGAGTAATTGCTGCTTCGATTTGTTCTCGATTGGTAACGTCAGCTTTAACTACTAGAACTTCCGCACCCAAAGCCTCAAGTTCTTGCAATTTAAGAATCTTACGGCTTACGCTATCTTGCTCACCATAATCTGATAACCATTGTGACCACTCATCTCGGTTAGGAAAAGCTGAACGTCCTATCAGTATGAGTTTTGCTTGTACAGTCTTCGCTAGATATTCTGCATTAAAAAGACCAACTCCTCCTAATCCACCCGTTATCAAATACACTCCCCTTTCTCTGAACTGCGGTTTTGCTTCGACCGTTCCATCCAAGCTGACAGGTTCAAAGGTTTGCACCCAGCGATAATTTCCACGGTACGCTACAACACGGTCAGATGATTGAATCGTGAATTCCGCCAGTAACCGATCTATAAGTTTTTCTTGTTGCCAATTTTCTGTTTCAGGAATAACAATATCAATGGTACGACAGATGATATTCGGGTACTCTTGCTGAATGACCTTACACGGTCCTAATACGAAAGCCTTTCCTGGGTCTAGCACCTCTAAGCCTGTCACTTCTTGCAAATTGTTTGACACGATTCCAATTTCCACAGGACTTGTGATATTTTGCTGCTCTGCAAGTGCTTGTGCTAGAAATACCAGACTGTAGAAGCTGAGAGTTTCACATCTTTCAAGGGACTCAATTGTTAATTGTGTGCCACTGTTCAATGTAAGACTCCACAAATGTAAAATCCTGTTTGGAGTCAACTCCAGTGCACCAAGTTCTTTTATCAAGGCGTAGTAATCATCTCGTCGTCGAGGGTTGATGGTATATACGCGTTGATTAGATGCTATTTCGCTACTAAATTGCTCTCCTATTCTGACGATAATTGCATTGTTACCCTCAAGGGTAAGTCGTTGCACGATTTTCTCACCCAAGCCGCACTCATCAATAAATATTAACCAACACCCTGCCTGAGTTGTTTGAAGCTTTGAGCTAAACGGCTGAGGCGGCATTAAGCGTTTCCAAGATGGAATATAAAACCAGTCGGAGATGTCTAGTTTTTCGTGTAATGAAACTTGAGGTTTGTTTTCAGCATCTATTTGCTCAAAGGTGACAGTAAATGCTGAAGCTGCGGGTAATGCTGTTGACGCAGAAGCTTGAGCTACGAAAACATATTGTCCAAAAGCATCAATTTCAGAAAAAGCTGCCACCTCAACAAACCCATGATTACGTAGAGCATCCTGCCATTGTTCTTTTGATAAAAAAGGATTACCTCTACTTCGTTGTTCATCCTCTAAGGGATTCATCAACAGACCGTCAATCATGTCAAAGTCTAATTGAGGTTGCGTTATTTCTTGGATTAATAACAGACCTTCAGGAGCCAATAAAGAGCGTACATGCTCAAGAGTTTCTTTTATGTTCTGAGTAACATGCAGCACATTTACGGCTACTATTACATCGAAGCTGTGGCTCTTGTACCCTTGCTCAGATGGAGGCTGCTCAATGTTTAGTAAACGATATTCAACAAATGGATAGGCGCTAAATTTCTTTTGAGCTTCTGTTAATAAAAAACTGCCTACATCAGTAAAGGTGTAATTGGTTTGCTTGGATGGCAATATAGGTAGCAGTTCTGCTGTAGTAATACCAGTTCCACCCCCGATTTCTAAGATTCTTAGGTTCACCTCGGATGGCAATGACTTTATTACTACCTCCAGACTCGCTTGGATAATGGCGTTATAGTAGATATCCTCAGGCAAGTTTTGTCGAGAAATTTCTTCTTCCTTGGCTAACGTAGCAGCATACAACTCTAATGGTTCTTTTTTACCAATAAGTACGTCTGCCAGACTTTCACCAGAGTTCTGGACGAGTTCTATCTTTTGAGGTGTATCAGCCCATCTAATTCTAAATTCTTTTACTAAACTATCAATAGAGTCTGTTGAGAATGGCAAAAGGTTTGTAAAGAGTTCCCCATCTTGCTTTAAGTGACCTCGCTCTACCAAGACA
Organism: uncultured Nostoc sp.; assembly: GCF_964245575.1. Lineage (GTDB taxonomy): Bacteria > Cyanobacteriota > Cyanobacteriia > Cyanobacteriales > Nostocaceae > Nostoc. The sequence goes on from NZ_CAXTNP010000009.1 coordinate 49,253, forward strand.
TCCAGCCAGCGACACAACAATTGTCGGTAGCGAGGAATAACCTGACATTGCTCAACTAACTCCTCAAGAGAATACTTCTGTAATGGATTGCTAAAGGCACCTAAACGCCTTAAAGCAAGATTCATGTAGGCGGTACATAAATGTTCCAAGCACTGTTTGTTTGCTAAATAAGTGTGATTGTCGAATTCAGAAATTCGCTCACTCGTTTGGAACTGACCAACTTCTACCAGAGATTTCCAAATTTCTAGTGCCGTTGGTTTTCGTTGGAGGTGTCTTTTTGTTAAAGGTGAAAGTTTTTCGGGTTCAATCCAGTAACGCTGCCGCTCAAAGGGATATGTTGGCAAGGGAAGACGATGACGGTACTCATTGATGTAAAATTTTGACCAATCTATCTGTATTCCATACAACCAGAGTTTACCTAATGTGTTCAATAAGAATGTAACATCCGACTGTTTTTCTTGAGGATGCTGTAATGAGGATAGTGTTGGGGAATCTAAATGTTTTTTAGTAAAGGTACACAAAGTATGTCCTGGCCCCACCTCTAGTAGAATGTAATTTGGCCCTTGCGACAATGTAGAAATGCCTGCCGCAAACTGCACTGTTTGCCGTAAATGTTTTGCCCAGTAATTAGGATCTGTGGCCTGCTCTGCTGTTATCCAGGTTCCTGTGACATTGGAGATAAAGGGAATTTTTGGGGGATGTAATTTGACTTTACTGATTTCTTTCTGAAATGGCTCCAAGATGGGTTTCATCATCTCTGAATGAAAAGCGTGGGAGGTATGCAGACGGCGACATATACCTTGGAGCTTGTTTTGAAATACCTCTATGGCATCATGGTTTCCCGAAACCACACACAAGCCTGGTGCATTAGAAGCAGCCAGGGATAATTTTTCATCAAGTAAAGCTTTAACTTCTTCCTCTGGCAGTGGTACAGAGAGCATACTACCAGATGGTAGTTGTTGCATCAGTCGTCCACGCGCTGCCACTAGCGCCAAAGCATCTTCAAGTGACATTACACCAGCAAGGCAAGCTGCTACATATTCCCCAATGCTATGACCAATCATTGCACCTGGAGAAATTCCCCATGACATCCACAACTGAGCCAGAGCATATTCAATTACAAATAGTGCTGGCTGAGTAATGTCAGTTTGTTGCAGTTTTTGTGCTGCGGCTTCTGACTCAGACTCGCCTGGATATATGAGCGATCGCAGATCCAATCCTATATGAGGTTGGAGCAATTGACAGCATAAATCCACTTGTTCCTGAAAAATTGGCTCAGTCTGGTAAAGTTCTTTACCCATGTCCACATATTGAGCGCCCTGTCCAGGAAACATAAACGCGATGGGGCAATCGCCTGCTTCGTCGAGTAAGTAAGTGAAAACTCTTTGAGGATCTTGCACCTGCAAAGCACTGGTTGCATCTTCGATATCTTCACACACTAATACGCGACGATGATTGAATTCCCTGCGTCCTACTTGCAATGTATGCGTCACATCTGCCAGAGTAATATCACTGTGTTGCTTGAGGTATTGAACCAGATTTTCTGTGGCAGTTTCCAAAGCTGAGTCTGTTTGGGCAGAAAGTACTAATAACTGCCAAGTACGAGAAGGGCTAGACTCTGGAAGAGTTGGGGCTTCTTCTAGAATCGCGTGAGTGTTAGTTCCACCTATACCCAAAGAACTAACACCAGCACGGCGAGGAGTATGAGTAGTTTTCCATTCTCTCAGCTTAGTGTTGACGTAAAAAGGACTATTGGCAAAATCAATCTCAGGATTGGGTTTTTCAAAATTTAAGCTGGGGGGTATTTGTTTATGTCTGAGAGCCAAAACAGTTTTGATTAAACTTGTAACCCCAGCAGCTGCATCTAGATGACCAATGTTTGTTTTAACTGAACCGATCGCACAGAAGCCTTTTTTATCGGTACTTTCACTAAACACGCTTGTTAAAGCAGAAATTTCAATGGGATCGCCTAAGACAGTTCCTGTACCGTGAGCTTCTACATAGCTAATTGTTTCAGGTTCCAACCCAGCCAAAGCAAGTGCTTCTGCAATCACATCTGCTTGTCCATTTACACTAGGTGCTGTATAACCAATTTTACCAGAACCATCATTATTGATCGCACTACCTTTAATTACAGCATAGATATTATCACCATCAGCGATCGCCTCAGATAACCGCTTCAAAACTACAATCCCCAGTCCATTTCCAAGAATTGTTCCTTTGGCTTTGGCATCAAAGGCACGACAGTGTCCATCAGGTGATAAAATACCCCCTTCTTCATACAAATACCCGGTTTTTTGGGGAATATGAATAGATACTCCACCTGCTAAAGCCATATCGCATTGGTAATTTAATAGACTTTGACAAGCTAAAGAAATAGCTACTAAGGAAGTAGAACAAGCGGTTTGTACCGTTAGACTTGGGCCTGTGAGATTTAATTTATAGGAAACGCGAGTCGCTAGGAAATCTTTATCGTTACCAATTCCCTTTTGGAAAATGCTACCCAATCCAGCGCGGTCGCTATTTAAATCCAATGATAAATAATTATTTGAACTAGAACCAGCGTAAACTCCAATCCGACTTTCGCAACGTTGGGAGTCATAGCCAGCATTTTCTAATGCTTTCCATGCATTTTCTAAAAATAAACGATGCTGTGGGTCTGTGATTTCTGCTTCTCTAGGGTTAAAGCCGAAAAAGGAAGCATCAAATAAATCTATATTTTTTAATACAGCAAGGCTTTTGACATAATTAGGATCACTAAGTAATTCTGGAGCAATTCCAGAGGCAATTAATTCTTCATCTGTGAAAGTAGATATTGATTCTACTCCAGAACGTAAATTTTCCCAAAACTCTTCAATATTATTAGCACCGGGAAAGCGTCCTGACATACCAATAATGGCTATACCTTCCAAAAAATTAGATGTTTCAGAACTACTCATGGATCTACTTTCCTTGTTGGCGTAATTTCTTTTGTCTATTGATAGATGCTTTATGTTTTTCTGATCTGTCAACTATTTTTGCAAATTTCTGGGTTTTTATCTGCGTTTGACTGAGATGTTTTGCCAACAACCTGATAGTTGGGTATTGAAATAATTCTACTATTGATAAGTCTCGATTTAACTTTTCTCGCAACTGAGAATGCACTTGACCCACTAACAGCGAATGACCTCCCAAATCAAAGAAGTTATCATGAATGCCTACCTTCTCGACACCCAAGACATCTTGCCAAATAGTCACGATAATTTGCTCTACCTCAGTTGCCGGTGGTGTATAGAGAGTATTGCTAACTGTGGAAATATCTGCTGCAGGTAAGGCACGACGGTTCACTTTGCCGTTGGGTAAAAAAGGAAGAGCATCCAAAAGCATGAAATTTGCAGGTACCATGTATTCTGGCAGCTTTGCGCTCAGAAAATCACGCAGTTGTGGTACTAACTCCAAGGCAAATTTTGCCTGTAAGGGATTGTTCGTATAATCTCGCCAAGGGCGATGTTTTGCATTATGAGTAGTTACAACTTGCGTTTTTTTACTTGTTGGCTCTCGCTTGAATATCACATCGTAATTACCATTATCTCCACCGCTTGAACAAGTAATATCGATGGAGTAGGGCAAATCTTTGCTTAATACCCAAAAATCTTCCGGCTCAATTCCTTGTTGGTCGAAGTTTTTTTCTATAAATTGCCTCATATCTCCTACAGTTGCAGCACCTCCAGGAGAAGTTAACCACTGCAAAATCCGGATATCTTCTGAAATTCGAGCATTCGGGACATGAGCGATACCTAAAACATTAGGTGTAGTTTCTATAAGTATTTGGCGGATAGATGTTATTGTTAACTCTTGCTTTTCCCAGTCTAACCAAGGCACCTCCAAAAAAGGAACCTCATCTCCTATATGGAGAATCACATCGTAGCGGAATTTATTGAGTTCATTGTGATGATAACCACGTTCAAGAAGAATTTCTACATGGCTAATCTTAGATAAATGTTGTTTTAAAGCTGTGAAAAAGGCTGGGTCAATAACCAGCTGTTTCTCCTCAAATAATTGTTTACGTGCACGCTGTTGTAATTCTTCTTTGGAGAGAAAATCAGGTGCACGATGGAATTGTACAGATGTATGGAATGCTTCTAATAGAGGCAGACTACGAACATCTCCTAGTAAGATAAAACCTCCTGGTACTACTGCATTAACTGCGTTTTCTAAAACTTGCAGTAAATAGTCAACACCAGGAAAGTACTGTATTACAGAAACTATTACAACAGCATCAAAGCTGTTAGCTGCTACACCCTCAAAGTTATTTGCTCCTCTGTGAATGAGGGTAACTCCTGATGGTTCCTGTTCTAGCATTGTCATCTGATGCTTCAGATTCAGCAAAGCTTTTTCTGAGACGTCTGTTGCACAGTATTGCTGACAATAAGGAGCTATCCGAAAAAACATCAGACCGCTGCCACAACCTATATCCAATACCTTGGTTGGTTGTAAAGACAGAATGCGCTCAACTGTTGAGTCTACCCAATCACGCACTTCTGCTTCTGGTATTGACTGTCCTGTGTAACTACTATTCCATCCTTTGATATCGAATTTTAACGCTTGTTTCTCAGCAGTATCTCGGTAAAGGTCGTCAAACACACCTTCCCACTGCAACAGCTGCTTACTGCTTAATTTCTTTCCTGAGATTAATTTTGCCGTAGTTTCTGGTTCAGGATTTTGTACTACATAAGCAAATAAGCGTTTGTTACCATGGTCATCTTCTTGAGCAACAACCACAGCTTTCTCAACAGCTGGGTGTTGGCTTAATATTGCCTCAATTTCTCCCAACTCAATCCGAAAACCTCGGATTTTTACTTGATAGTCTGTCCGACCTAGAAATTCAATGTTCCCATCTTCTAAATACCTTGCTAAGTCTCCGGTTTTGTATAAACGTGCGCCGGACTCATCGCTAAATGGATGAGGAATAAATTTTTCAGCGGTCGATTCAGAACGATTAAAGTAACCTCTAGCTAATCCAGACCCACCAATGTAAACTTCGCCAACAACTCCTATCGACACAGGCTGTAGATATGGATCTAGTAGATATATTTGAGTATTGACGAAAGGACGACCAATTGGTACTTGTTGCTCAAGCTGTAAATTGGCTGTAGTAGTTTCAAAATATGAGCTATCAATGGTGGCTTCGCTGACACCATAGGAGTTAATTAATCTGGTTGCATGACCACAAAAACGCTTGACTTTTTCATATCCACTAACATACCAGTTATCAGAACCGACAACTAGCGATCGCATAAAGTCAAGAGATTGTTGAGTTTCTTCCAAATACTGAAGTAAGTTCATCAGCACAGCTGGCACAAACTCGGCACAGTTTACTCGTTGAGAACACATCAATGCATAAAGTCGATCTGGCTGCAATAGAAATTCCCGTGGACAAAGTACTAGTTTGCCACCGGAGCATAAAGCCCGAACTAAATCCCCAGTAAAAACATCAAAGGAAAAACTTGCCATTTGCAAATGACTTGTGGCTACAGAGCAAAGCGAGTATACATCCTCCCAAGCAAGATACGCATTCACTAAACTGCCGTGAGTAACCATAACTCCCTTAGGAATGCCAGTAGAACCTGAAGTGTAGATTGCGTATGCTAGGTTTTGAGGAGTTGTTTGATTGAGTAGATTTTCGTTGCTCTGCTGGCAAATAGTCTCCCAATTGGAGTCTAGACAAACAACCTTGGCTTGGTGTTCTGGGAGATTTTTCACTAACCACTTCTGCGTTACTAAAACTGACACCTGCATATTTTTCAACATCAATGCCAGCCGCTCATGGGAGTAGATAGGATCTAGTGGCACATAAGCTCCTCCCGCTTTCAGGACACCCAAGACTGCTACTACCATTTCTAGTGAGCGTTCCATGTAGATGCCAACAATAACTTCTGGTCCTACACCCAGTGCTTGTAAGTGATGCGCTAGTTGATTAGCACGTTGATTCAACTCCCAATATCTCAATTGCTTCTGAGCAAATACTACTGCAACCTCATCCGGTGTTTGCTCTACCTGTACTTCAAACAGCTGATGGATACACTGCCCAATTTTAGATTTTAGATTTTGGATTTTGGATTGATTTTGATTAAATTCTACAAGCAGTTGATGCTGCTCTTTTTTTGTCAATAGTGACAAGTCCGAAAGCTTAGTTTGAGGATTCGCCACAATTCCTGAGAGCAAGTTTTGAAAATGTTCCAACATTCGGGCAATGGTGGTGGCATCGAACAGGTCAGTGTTGTATTCAAATGACACTATTAGCCCCTGTCTAACCTCCACAGATAGGCTCAAATCAAACTGTGCCGTTTCATTTTCTACTTTTAATTGACTGATAACTAAATCGGGCATTTCTGGTAGAGGTGGAGCATTCCGGAAGTCGAACATCACCTGAAATAGAGGGGTGTGACTGACATTTCGTTCTGGATTCAATGCCTCCACTAGTTGATCAAAGGTTAAATCCTGGTGTTTATATGCTTCTAGAGCCATGTTTCGCACACGAGCAAGTAACTGTTGAAATGTGGGGTTGCCAGAAAGCTTAGTACGTAAAACCAAAGTGTTGACGAAAAAGCCAATTAGCCCTTTTAATTTGTCATTGTTACGGTTAGCAATTGGTGAGCCGACTGGAATATCGTCTTGTCCTGTATAACGGTAGAGGAAAGTCTGGAATGCCGCTAGTAGCAACATGAATAGAGTTACGCCTTCTTGACGAGCGATCGCCTTGAGTTGGTCTAACAGACTTTTGGGTAACTCAACAGATTGATGAAAGCCGTGTGAAGATTGTACAGCGGGTCTTGGTCGATCTGTTGGTAATTGTAAAACAGTTGGTACATCTGCAAGTTGTTGCTTCCAATAACAGAGTTGACTTTGCAGAATTTCCCCTTGTAGCCATTGCCACTGCCAGTTTGCAAAGTCTTTGTATTGGACAGAGATTTCTGGTAGAGGTGAAGAACTTCTGGTTAAGAATGCTTTATACAGTAATGCAATCTCTTGCAAAAATACCTCAGTAGACCACCCATCAGAGATGATATGGTGCATCTCCAGCAAAAAAATATGCTCTTGCTGTGCTAGGCGTAAAAGTTTAGCACGTAATAATGGCCCCTGCGTTAGGTCAAAAGGTTGTTGACTTTCTTGAGTCAAGAATTGTTGGACTGCGGCATCGCCCTGTGATTGGATATTTTTTTGATAATCTATTACTGATAAAGATAATTTTAGGGAAGAAGCAATAATTTGCGCCGGCTGTTCGTTGACTGTTGTAAATGTGGTTCTGAGAGTTTCATGTCGCCGGATAATTTCATTCAGACTTTGTTCTAGTAAAGTAATGTCAAGCTGACCTTTGAGATTCACAGCTAAGGAAATATTATAAGCTGGGTTTCCTGGTTCCAATCGGTTAAGGAACCATAGGCGTTGCTGGGCAAAAGAGAGAGGATAAACTTCGGCTAGCTGGATTTGACTAAGAGATTCTGAGGGGGTGAAAGCCTCTGCTATGATTTGAGCGAGTATCTTGGTGGAGAGCGATCGCAAACTCGATCCTTCAAAAAAGTCAGCTACGGATATGCTAACTTCCAGATCAGATTCAAATCGGTTTTTTAACTCGAAAACTTTTAGAGAATCGAGTCCCAAGGAGGTTAATGGCTGTTGAGAGTTAATTTCATCCGGTAGGATTGCAAACGCTCGCACTATCTGTTCTTGAAGATAAGACTCTAACAACAATTGAGATTCTTTGGGAGCGATCGCTAACAGAGCTTCGCGCTGCAACCTATTGTTGTTTCCATCTATATCAATATCAATACTTTTCTGAATACTGTTACCAACGATTTTCAGTTGAGCTGCGAGAAAATTGGCTTTTGTTGCACGGCGTTGAATTTTACCGCTCGAAGTTTTTGGAAGACTACCTGGTTTAATTAGAATCACTGCATAGACTTGTACTTCGTGTTCTTCGGCAATTGCCTGCCGAATTGCTGCAATGACTTCCTCAACATTCGGTTTAGCGCGAAACTCTAACTCTTGAACTACAACCAGTCGTTCTTCATTGCCAACCTCGACCGAGAAGGCTGCACCACTACCTGAACGTAATGATGAATGACTACGTTCTGTAGTTAACTCTATATCTTGTGGGTAGAGGTTGCGACCTCGGATAATAATTAAGTCTTTGGCTCGACCTGTGATGAAGAGTTGTTGATTGTGCAAAAAGCCCAAATCACCAGTACGTAGAAATGGACCTTCCTGTGTGTCTTTGAGGTAAGCGTGGAATGTTTGCTCTGTCTGTTGAGGATGATTCCAATAACCCTGACCAATACTAGGTCCTGATCCCCAGATTTCTCCTACTTCATTAGCTTGACAACGAGTTAATGTTTCGGGATTGACGATTGTAATCTGTTGTAAAGGTACGACTTGACCACAACTGACAAAAGTCTGGGTATATTCACTCTCAGTATTAGCTTCTATTACCTGGTTGTTTGAGAGAGCAGATTTTTCTATAGTTATGACATCAGGTAAAGCTTTTTTGACTCCACCAGAAACTATTAAAGTTGCTTCTGCCATCCCATAACAGGGGTAAAATGCTTCAGGACGAAAGCCACACTCAGCAAAGGCTGCGGCAAATCGCTCTAAAGTATCTTGCCGGACTGGTTCAGCACCGTTAAAAGCCACACTCCAACTACTTAAATCAAGGGCTTGTTTTTGTTGTTGGGTAATCCTTTGAATACACAGATCATAAGCAAAGTTGGGGCCACCGCTCGTGGTGCCTTTGTAGCGAGAAATTGCTTGCAACCAACGGTATGGACTTTGCAAAAAAGATGCTGGAGACATGAAGACGCAAGGAAAACCACCATACAAGGGTTGCAAAATTCCACCAATCAGTCCCATGTCATGATATACAGGAAGCCAAGAAACAAACTGGCTCTGTGGTGAATGTTGCATCAACTGGTAAGTCACGGCGGCATTGTGTAGCAGATTCCCATGACTGAGCATGACTCCCTTTGGTGACCCTGTTGAACCTGACGTGTATTGCAGTAGGGCTAAGGTATCTGCATTGATTACAGGTTGTTGCCAAGAATCTTCTATACCTTGTGTCAAGTTGTCGGTTGTCAGCCAGTGTAAATTTCCCAGGTTGGTTTTTTGTAAAAATATTGATTGTAATGTGGGGAGTATTACTGTTGTTGTGAGAGCAACGCTTGCTTGTGTATCTGTGCTAATAGCCTGTATTCTGGGTATTTTGCGTTGATTTTGAGGCGGATAAGCTGGAACTGCTACTACCCCAGCGTAGAGACAACCAAAAAAAGCACTTAAGTAATCCAATCCAGGAGGATAGAGCAATATGGCGCGTTTACCACTTAAACCAAGGGCTTGGAGTTGAGATGCAATCGCTCTAGAACGCCGATCCAACTCTTTGTAAGTCAGTGTCGCAGAAGCGGTTTCTCCATCTTCTAGGAAGATAAAAACCTGTTTGTCCGGTTGTGTGAAGCTTCTGTAAAAAAGAACATCAACAATCGTCTTACAGTTCTGAAAAGATGCTTTTTGTCTGTTGAAAATTTGAGTCATTTTCTACCTCAGGCATTAAGTGTTGCATAGTTGTGAGATGAATTAGGCTGCTAAGAGTACAAATCCATAATGTAGGTAGTGCAGTAATAGTCGAATTGATAGCTTAAGTATTTATTCTGATTGTATAATAGCAAAGAGTTTTTTGATGAAAATGTGCTAGAAAATATATAACCCTTGTATTTCTCCTTCTACATCAAAGCCTGAAACGAGCAACCAAACTGAAATCTTTAATTGAAGAAATCTTTATTAAAGTATTTAGCCGATTTCTTCACTATTTTTATTACATTAGTGTATGTCTTGGGTATTTGTTAGGCAAAGCTTAATAAATATTTATTAATAACTTCAATAGGAATCAAGTCAGAGCGACTTTATCCATTTTCTAGTAACGCGATCACTAACGCTAAAACCCATGTAGGGCGTTAGTTTTACTTTTTCGATTTCACCGTGAATTCAGTGACATAGAATGAGTTTGACTTTTCATTACTTATTTATACAAGTTGCTTGAGTATCAAACAAATTATTGCAATATCTAGCGTTTCCTAGTTGTAGCAATACTGAGTAAACCAGCTTTGCATATCTTGCTAACTCGAAATCGCAATGACTCAACCGACATTTTAGGAAAAATATGCAGCTTTAAATTTGGGACTGCATATTTTTCAAGGGCTTTCATTCAAACTGTCTCTTTTGTAAATAAAGAGACTATTCATTCTTCAAATTTTTGAGGTTGAAGTGAGATTCTAAGAAGTACTTCAATGCCAGTAGCATTCGATTCTTTCACTTCAGTTACCTTTCCAAACCATTTATGGTTACGTTGCTCAAAGTCAGTCACACAAACAAGATGACCAATTTCAAATGACGATTCAATTTCTATGTCTGCTGAATCTTTGGGTAAATAATCATCAGTGTTATACGAAGCAGTGCTCTGGGCCTCCACAGTCTGTACTGCTAAAGTTGACTCAGCAGGAATGCTACTAGTTGATTCACAAACTTTTAAGTTAGTTGATTCTTTATATTGACTGATAATTGCCTTAACTTTAGAATGAGTCATGATTTCTCCTTGTGCAGCGCGTTCTATAACTTCTTGACGAGCTATTTGAGTAGTGGATGGAGATGCAACAGCATAAAGAGCTGAAGCATCTATAGACAAATCGGTAAAATTTACCGATTTGAACTGGCTAGCTACCTTCATAAACTTTCGAGCAGCCGACTCGCTCCAATCAAACTCATATTTTAACCATGTCTCAAAATGCCCATGACCCAATTGTTCTTTAACCTCGAGTAACTTGTGCCCGATATTAATAATATCCTGGGCTGTTCGCCTCATCAGACTCTTGATTTCTTTGGTATGTTGCTGAACTACGATTTGGGTCTTACTATTAAGAATCGAGTAGTCAAATTTTTGTTTCTGTTCGGTAGATAGTTGCTTTGTTGAGCCTGATATCGCTTTACTTAAAACCATGAGCAATTAGCCTCCTCTGAAATGTTATTCCAGTAGTAATCCCAATATTGCAAGGAATTCAAGCCGCAAACTATTGTTGCTTTTGAAAAATATACCTCTATATTTCAAGCAAACTTTTACTTTTATCTAAGTTCGACTTTATCTATTTTTTAGCAATGCTTAAGCTGACGTTGAAACCTTGATGGGACAGTAGTTTTACTTTTTCGATGTTAGTGAATCAGTGACATCGAAAAATTTTTTGCTAAAAAACTAGGGTTTTTACTCTATAAAGAGAACCAAGTTCTTAATTTGGATAAAGTCGAGCTAAACAAATGTTTGAAAAGTTTAAGAAGGTATAATTTGTTATTTTGAGTGGAGCAAATCTGTATATGGTAGACGAACTTTTATTTTTATCTAATCATATAGATAGAAAAGTTTTCAAAAAATTTTTAAACATCTTCACAATCGTAAATTAGACAGGGCGTTTTCTAATTTAACCTAATTTTTCGTCAAGACCCTTATCCAGCAGAGGTTTCATAAGTTCCGTGCGTTCGCCCTGGTAAATTAGAGTAATCAAAAACTGACACTGAGGTATCAGTTATTTTGTCAAATAGGGCAAACGTATCTAAAGTATAAAAATTCTTAATAGCAAAGTTTAAACATTTTATACTTTAGGCTATTTTTTCATTAATATCCTTATACAG
>NZ_CAXTNP010000010.1:0-58819 GCF_964245575.1 uncultured Nostoc sp.
GGCTTAGTTATGTACGGGCTGATTACCGTGATTTACTAAGCAACGAATCGCACCTAAGTGCCAGCCTTGAGAGTGGCGAACTTCTACAAGTTTTTCCCATGCTGCAAAATTCTCCTCTTCCAAACCAACACTGAGAATTCCCTGGCGATTAAAAGGGATTTTGCGACCTGTTAAAGCTTCTAGTTCAGGAATCAAAGTCTCATAGCGTTGGATGCTAGTTTGTCGCATCTGCCAAGCTTTGCCCTTGATTTTTTGGCTGATTACGCCCATCAAAACGCCAAGTGCAGCGCCCGTAGAAGCTTGTGCTGGTGGTTGCCGATCGCAAACTGTGATTTTCAGCCCTTTTACTTGACTGAGTTCATAGGCGATCGCAGCCCCAACTACACCGCAACCGATAATAACTACATTCATAACTTGTGCTTTAAATGAGAAGTTAGAAGTGAGGAGTTAAAAATTTAAAATTCTTAACTCCTGTACAAACGCGATTAATCGCGTCTCTAACTCCTAACTCTTGTACAGACGCGATTAATCGCGTCTCTAACTTTTAACTCTCTTCTTTCTTAGGAAGCAGATCGAGGAATTTGTCAATGTCTGCGAAAGCAGCTTGGGAGTTACTTAGGGCAACTTGAGGATTGCCAGCACTAGTAGCTTTATCAAGTTTAACTAGGTCGTTAAACAAATCTCGCGTTATTTGACGTGCTGGGGGTTGGTCTTTGGGCAGAAGATTGGGAGTGACATAAGTCAGATTCAGCCTTGCTTCTGTTATGGGGCCATGTATAAAGTTACGCACATTAATCCAATCACCTCTTTGGATCAGGGTTTTCAACTCTTGTGAGCGATCGCGCACAGCCTGAATTTCAGGAACATAAGCCTGAATTCTTTCAAGTTGTGTTGCTGTATAAGTCGGAGGTGCTACCGCAACACCAGGGCCACCACAACTAATTAGGAATGTGGCCAATAATACTAGGAAAAATGAAAAAATCGAGCGTTGACGCACCATACATTGAACTTGATTACTGTTTTTTTGCTGATTAACAGTGTCATTTTAGATCGCCAGCGTAATTTATCGTTCTTATCAGCCAAGGATTTTGCAGAAAATCTCGATATTTTTTACAAACGGCAGAGTTTCATCTGCTTTTTAAGAATTTTTAAGTACAATTACTTAATAGGTGTTAGGCAGTCCCAACAAGAAGGAATTTTTGGCTTCTGTTAGTAACTAAAATTATTAGGGAAGTATGATTTAGAGTTGCTAAATCTCAAAGGTCTTGATAAGCTGAAACACCAATAATATAAGCCTTCTGGCGGTTTTTCTGTCTTCACATCCCGGAAGATGCCGACGCAATATAGGAGTTTTTTTTAGTGAACGCAGCTGAACAGGCAACGAACCTTGAACTCGCCAGCAACATTGCTACGGTGGTTAATTTGTTCAAATTCGAGTTTCCTGATGCCAAATCTGATCTCAAACCCTGGAAGAATGATCCGGAAACTAGGGAGTTAGTCGATCCAGACTCTATAGATATTGGCTTTCACTTTCCTGGTATCAGCAAATCTTGGCGAAGTCGCAGTATTTTAATTCAAATCCGATTTTATCAAGATCCCATCAATAATTCCCGCCGTGCGATCGGCGTGGAGGTAGCTGGATTTGATCATCGCGGCGAAGCGTGGCGACTTTCTACGGTAGAAAACTGGAGTATTGTCGGCGCGTCTTCGCCTTCTGGTGAAATCGAGGATAAGCTCAAACAGATTTGCCGACAGATTTTAGAAGTTTTTAATAAATCAACCGTACAGTGACTTTTTATTTGTCGCTGTGTCTTGCTTTGTGTGATCAAAAGTGTGAATTCTGGACTTTCCAGCGTTCAGCCTAGAATTAGCACGGGAAATTTACAGGTAGCATCAACACAAATTGTTGCAAGCCTAAAGTGAGTAAGGTTCAGCTTGATGACACGAATTTGTCTCAACGCCATTTAATTTGTCACTGTACAGAGATAGAGACGCGATATATCACGTCTCTACTACCAATTTTGATTTCAGGTATTTAAATGTTTGAGAATCAACGAGCAAATATCTGTCGCCTCAATTTGATTTTTATCAACTAGGTGAGTTTGATGAGTGATAAATAGAGGCCCTTCGGCAAAAGAAGTGGTAATGTGACCGTGAGAGCCACTTATAAGGGAAGCATCCAGAGGAATCACGTCCATTAAATAGCGAAAACCCAGTTGTTTTTTAAGTAGCTTCAAAGCAATTTTTCCTTGAGGAAATTTTATCTGCGGATCAAGGAAAAGCTCTACAGGATCGTAACCAGGTTTACGGTGGATATCTACAGTTCTAGCAAAATCAGGCGCTTTTGCATCATCGAGCCAATAATAATAGGTAAACCAAGCGTCAGACCCGGCGATCGCCACCAACTCTCCCGATCTAGGATGAGCAATATGGTAGGTTTGCTTACCCTCTTCATCCAATACCTGGGCTACGCCTTCAGTCGCTTCTAAAAGCGATCGCACTTTCGGGATATATGCTGGATCATTCACATAAACATGAGCAATTTGATGATCGGCAACAGCAAAGGCAATGCTAGCACCAAAATCGAGCAGTTCTCGCCCCAATTCTTCCCGCACAGCTATTAAACCATTTTCCCGTAGTACCCGGTTGATATCCACAGCTTTAGAGACTGGGGTAATACCATACTCAGAAAGAATAATTACTTGAGTATTACGTGCTTGATAATATTTAATTAAATCGCCACAAACAGCATCAATTTCTCGCAAATCAGCTTGGATGTGTGTTTCATCATGACCAAATCGTTGCAGACAGTAATCTAAATGTGGTAGATAAACCAGTGATAATGTAGGGCTGTAACGTTCCTCAATCCATTTTGCCGAATTGGCAATCCATTGACTAGAACTAATAGAAGTTTTTGGCCCCCAGAAATCGAACAAAGGGAAGTTTCCTAAATCAGATTGAATTTGCGATCGCACATCATTAGGATGGGTATAAATATCAGGTAATTTTCTCCCATCTGCGGGATACATCGGGCGCGGCGTAATGGCATAATCTACTGAAGAATACATATTGTACCACCAAAAAAGGTTGGCACAAGTGAAATTCGGGTCAATTGATTTAGCTATTTCCCAAACTTTGGGAGCCTGTACTAGTTTATTAGATTGTCGCCAAAACTTCACTTCGCATTCATCGCGGAAGTACCAACCATTAGCGACAATTCCATGTTCATCTGGCAATTTTCCTGTCAAATAAGTAGCCTGAACAGAACAAGTTACAGCAGGTAAAACTGTTGCGATCGGGACTACTTGCCCTTTTGCAGCCCAAGAAGATAAAAACGGCGTGTTTTCTCCTAGTAAGCTAGGCGTTAATCCGACAACATTTAGAACAACCGTTTTCTGCATAAACTTAATCCTCTCTTAATACAAAATTGAAAAATTAAGTAGAAACGCACCATAAGGCATCTCTACAGATTTAAACTATAAAATTCAGTTTAAATCTTAATTTATTAATTACGAATTACGAACTTTTACTGAGCGTATCCGAAGGATTAGAAATTACAAACTATTTTTTAATACCCACTCATATTCCCGTTGAATAGAAGTTAGCAAATCTATTTTCATTTCTGCTGGTAATACATCCCAAGTGTAAGTCTCAATTTCTAAATGTGAGCAAGCATTGTTTGTTTTAAGCAGATGTAAAACAGTAGCAATGTCATCTTGGGTAGACTGCAAAATTTGATAATCATGAATAAAAATTGGCACATGAAAGTGGATACGCCATTCTTCAGCTATAGATTGTTCTAAATGCGGTAATGCAGTTATTAAGTCAGGATAGTGATGGAGTCTACCATCACTGCGACGTTCTATTACCTGATGAAGATAAGTAGATTCAGCAAAAGGACGTAAGCGTTCAACTATCAAACTACGCTTCTCAACATCAGCAGGTATTTTTACTTTAATTGCGGCGCTGATTTGAATTTTGCCAATTTTAATTCCTGCCGATTGAAAACGCGCAAATACAGATTTTGGTTCCTCATATTCAACTGAAAAATGGCACGTGTCATAGCAAATACGAACGTGTTCTAGCAATTTACTTTCTGCTATATTCTGTTCAATATTTAATTTCTCTGATAAGTAATTCCCGCCAATTGGTAATAACCAATTTTGATAGAAATCAATTACTTCTGAGGTATTTTCAATTAACCCATCAGGCTCAGGTTCTAAATCAATATGGAGTATCTTTCCTGTTTCTTCGCAGATGCGAATCATTTCTAAAACTACTGATGCTATATTCAAACAACTCTTTTTCAGAACTGTCTCGAAAGTTCCTTGGTCTTTTTCCCACCAAGGTTTATAGGATAATGGCAGCGTAGAAATTCCGCCATCCAGTCCTTCTGGCAACAGAGTAGCTAAAATTTGTGCCAAGTTTAATGTATAATTTACCCGTTCTTGTGTAGACCAATCGGGTGCATAAACTTGGTCTTTCACTACCTGTCGATGGAATCCGCCATAAGGAAATCCATTTAAGGTGAAAACGTATAAATCTTCTTGACTAAGCCACGCTTGGAATTGAGCCAAGTTATTATTTTGTAACAGTTCTTTGGCCGCTGCATCTGCTAATCTTAAACCAATACCAAAAGGTGCTGTTGGTGATAAACGTGACTTGAGATTGAGAACATATTTATCTAAATTTGTGAAAACCTCTAGCCAACTTTCACCAGGGTGAATATTGCTGCAATAAGTTAAGTGATTATTGTTTTTTGTAATTTTCATTTTCTAGTTTAATCCCTTGTATATGTAATCTATTTTTTGGGCTTATACTATTTCACAAAATACCTGTCACATATTCATTGTTATGGGCGCACATCTATACGCCCATACAGCTGATTCATGATATTACTGGGTGTATACATTCAAATTTAAGTAACGGCAAATACTTTTGCTAACTTTATCGAAAATGGTAGCAAAATTAGAACGAATAAACCGTAATATAAACCAGCAAAACCAGATGCAACAGTTGCATCTAAAACTATTAGAGATAAGACGCCTATTTTCACGGCATTTCGGATATTTTCGGCTACTGGTTCACGGGCAGCTTTGATAAAATTAGGCAAGACTCTGATAGCTAATAAAACAGCAAATGGTAGTGCTGCGATCGCTGTATACTCTCCTAATAATCCTAAAGCTAAAACTGCCGTCAAAACTATTGTAATCAGCAGTAATGCTAGTACTCCTGTAATCTTCTTACCTCCGTGAACTTCACCCTGACTAATTGCGGTAATAGCAGCAATGTAAAAAACAGGAATCAGCGCTAAATACCAACGTTCTCCTATCATTGCGGGTACAGCACTTACACCTAATAATAAATTACTGCCACGACACAAACCCATATTTAAAGGGCCAAAAAAAGGATGATGTTTGGCGAGTGAGTTATACAGTAGGCATGAAAGAGTGATAAATATAGCGATCGCAGCACTCAACAACGATACTTGGAAAGCAGCTATAATCCCGATCGCAAACAGTATACTCCCCAATAAAGTAGCATTTTGACGAGATACACGACCACTGGGAATTGCTCTATTTGGTCGCTCTTTTGCATCTAATTCAGCATCAAAAACATCATTAAAAACTATACCACCGCCGTATAAACCAGTTGTAGCTAACAACAACCAAGCTAATGGAATTAGTATGGCAAAACTTGCTTCTCCATTGATTAATTGAGCAAAAATAATCCCAGCGCCAGAAGCAGCAAAGCCAACAAGAATATCCGCCCAAGCAGTAACAATATTAGCAGGACGCATCAATTCCAGATAACCCCGCCAGCCTTGAAAATTTAAGCTTGCAACATTCACTTATCTACCTCCTCGCCTAGTAATTTCTCAAAAAAACGCATATTAAAATTGAATCAGATATTTATGTAATAAACACCCATTAACTATCATTCACAACTCATACCGATTACATCTGAGGTTGCTCCCTAACAATTTGCTCAAGCCCAAAGTCTCACCAAGCTTGATTTTGTGCAGTTTCATAAAGAATTGGTATCAGGATGAAAATTTATCTTCCCCAGTCCCCACTCCCCACTCCCAACTCTCAATTTTCTACTCAATCAACACATAATCTGAAACTGATTTGATTCCTGGTTCTTGTCCCCGCAACACAGAATTACCATTGAACATCTGACGTTGATCAACAGATTGAGGATTAAGCCAGTCTGATGCTTTCATCTGCCCAGTTTGACTGTAAGCAGTTAGGGCGTTTTCATAACAAACTGCTCGCACATGTTCTTCAGGAATACCCCTATCTAACATTAACTGAGCCGTTTTTGGGACTGCCAAAGGATCGCTGATACCCCAATCAGCGCTACTATCTACAATGATGCGATCGCGTCCATACTTACGGACAACTTCTACCATCCTGGCGTTACCCATCTTCGTCTGTGGATAAATTGTAAAAGCTGCCCAAAAACCCCGTCCTAATACTTCCTCAACGGTTTCCTCGTTGTTATGGTCAATAATTACTTGTGAGGGATCTAAGCCATATTCAATACAGCGATCCATACTCCTACTAGCACCCGTCTTTTTATTGCGATGAGGCGTATGAATTAGCACCAACATATCGAGTTCTTTGGCTAATGCTAACTGTTGACAAAAGTACTTATCTTCAGCTTCTGTCATATCGTCGTAGCCAATTTCACCAATGGCAACAACTCCCTCTTTACAGGCATAAAGTGGTATCAGTTCTATAACTTCTGCTGCTAGTGCCTCGTTGTTAGCTTCTTTCGGATTTAGGCCAATTGTGCAGTAATGTTGGATGCCAAATTGACTAGCACGAAACCGTTCCCAGCCCACAAGACTGCTGAAGTAGTCTTTGAATGTGCCAGCGTTCGTTCGCGGTTGTCCTAACCAAAAGGCTGGTTCAATAACGGCGACAATGCCATATTCCCGCATTACTAAGTAATCGTAAGTAGTACGCGAACACATGTGAATGTGAGGATCGATAAACATCATAGTGTGGTTTAATGAGCAATAAATTTTATTAGGGATTAGGTACTTGGAAAACTTAGTCCCTTTTATTTGTAAACAAAGAGGCGTTAGCGCAGCTCGCCGCAGGCATCGCGGCTAAAACTGCTCCAAGTCAGATTACCTTGTTGAATGGATGACTGTAAATCTGGGTAACGGCAAAGTAATGCTTGTGCTTGGGGTAAAGGAGACTCAGCACAAGCTAACGCTGCTGCTTCTTGCTCGTGTATATCCCCATTAGCCAGTACTTTTTCCAAATCTGTGATGATTGCACTATCTGCAAACCGCCCTAGCGGTCGCCAAAGTTCTGGCGTAACTGAGCGTTTAGCTGCCCAACGTTCATGGGCATAGTCTGCTAACATTCTCGCCAATTCTGGGTTAGCACGCCGATCGAGTCCCCAAATTAGATGTAACGGACTGCCGACAAACACAGCCTTCAGCACCATCTGATTCCAAGCAGCATTATCTAAATAATCTGCTGGATAAGGGTTTCGTAGTGCTATGGCTTGGAATACATTACTCATATTGCTGCGAATTCCCTCAGCAGCGCGATGGCGATGTAACTCTGGATGTGGTAATAACGGCAAACTTTGATAAAGGACAACTAACTCCCCCATATCAGCAGTGGAGAAGAATTTATCAAGCGATCGCACATAGCCCTCAGCATCATCATCGGACAAAGCTAAAAGCAAGAGTGTACGACCTGCCTGATCTACACTCCAATGACCAGGATACCAACCGGGAATCACATCCTCTGCTGCTTCCAAGTCCTGGAATGTTAGCTGCAAATCCTGTTTACCTAGATAACGCGGCACAGCACTAAAAGCCGTAAAAAACACTCTTTCAGCAGCGCCGCTAGCAATCTGTGCCTGTTTGTGTTCTAGCCAAGCAAAAGCTTTCTCTGAAACAGACTTTAACAGCCAGTGATGCAGTAACTTGTTTACTTTACTCATGATGAATTTCAGGAGAAATTGCCCAACTTTTTTGTGACAACTAAGTATAAAATCTAGCACTAAACTTGATACTTTTGGATTCAAGTAGCTAGATAATATACTACTGAAATCAGAACTTCACTGA
The DNA here is from genome assembly GCF_964245575.1 of uncultured Nostoc sp. GTDB lineage: Bacteria > Cyanobacteriota > Cyanobacteriia > Cyanobacteriales > Nostocaceae > Nostoc. The sequence goes on from NZ_CAXTNP010000010.1 coordinate 8,099, forward strand.
ATCTATAAAAATATCCTGACTTTCAATAAGATACTGTAAAGATACCATTTCGATTAGGTAAAGGCTCAAATTTTCTTACGGAATAAAATTAGAATTTAATGTAAGAATGAGATTCATAGGCAATCTTAAATCATCAACTCTAGGCATCAATAAAGTTTTTAATAAATGTAATTTTAAAATTTCTATATTGAAAGTAAAAATTTTCAAAATTACGATAAACTTATTAGCTCACTTTTGATAGATAATCAATCATTTTAAATTTGAGCTTTTCAAGAAGTTTATTTTCTAATGTACTATCAATTTTAATTGTAGCACTGCATATATTGACACTTACTTAATAAGTAATAATATTCCGATGGCTATTCAACAAAAAACCGTTTTTAATCTTCAACCAATTAACCAATGTGTTCGCGTGACCTTTAATTATGATGTTCACTTTACTAGAGGTCTGTTTGAGTTAGATAATCCTTTACTCGCACAAGCGATCGCCGCAGATGGGGAGACAGCCCCAAAACAAGTGCTAGTAGTGGTAGATGCAGGATTTTTACAGTATCAGGATGGGTTGCTAAAAAAATTATCAGTTTACGCTCAGTATTATGAAGATGTACTAACACTGACTGGTGAGCCGATAGTAGTTCCGGGTGGAGAAGCAGTCAAAAACGATTCTAGATTTATAGAGCGAATTCATCAGCAGATCAATGCAGCTGGATTGTGCCGTCACTCCTACGTCTTAGCAATTGGAGGTGGAGCTGTCCTAGACATGGCAGGATACGCAGCAACAACGGCTCACCGAGGAATTCGGCTGCTCCGAGTACCGACAACAGTATTAGGGCAAAACGATTCGGGGGTAGGGGTAAAGAACGGAATCAATGCCTTCGGCAAGAAAAACTTTTTGGGTACATTCATGCCACCTTATGCTGTCTTGAATGACTTTGATTTTCTTACTAGCCTTAACGATCGAGATTGGCGATCGGGTATTGCAGAAGCGGTGAAAGTAGCGCTGATTAAAGATGGAGATTTCTTCAATTTCATTATGACTAATGCCGATAAATTGGCTAATCGAGACATGGACATAATGGAAAGGCTGATCTATCGCTGTTCTCAGTTGCACTTAGAGCATATTGCTGGTAGCGGCGACCCCTTTGAAATGGGTTCATCGCGTCCTTTGGATTTTGGACACTGGGCTGCTCACAAACTAGAGCATTTAACTAATTACAGCCTACGTCATGGTGAATCTGTAGCGATCGGAATTGCTTTAGATACGACCTATTCATATTTAACAGGTCAACTCTTACAATCTGAGTGGCAAAGGGTTCTAAGTACACTCAAGAAACTAGGCTTTACCTTGTACGTATCGGCACTGACAGAACAATTAGATCAACTTGATCATCCGCATTGTCTATTTAGGGGGCTTACCGAGTTCCGTGAACACTTAGGAGGAAATTTAACAATCACCCTTCTACAAGGAATCGGGCAGGGAATAGAAGTTCATCAGGTGGATTTGTCTTTATATAAAGATGCTATTTTGATGCTGCAAGATTGGGAATTTTTGCATTAATTTTCTCTTGGATAGGATCAGCAGAACGCCTGGAAATCGACGAAACTAGTCGCATGAGACATACATTAAAAAATTAGTAAGGTGCTTGTAAAGTTAAAGGCGATAGGTATTACGGGTATTACGGCAATCGCGTCATCTACAAGCACCATTTTTTTTGCACAATGTTCTCTAATAAGAAGAAAGAAGCTTAATAACTAATCAATAAAATAATTTATAACGAATAAAAAATTTCTAGCGTTTTCTATATCTGAATCTATATCATTATAAAGGTTACGATATTCAAAATAACTGTATTCATTTATTGCTCTATATTCATCAATACCCAGTACGAGTGCTAGTTCATAAGCAGCTTCTTGTCCCATAAACTCAATATCTCCATTTTTATTAGATATTAAGATATGAGAGATTGATTGTAAGGTAGTACTTGGTAGACAGTATTCTAATAATTTATCTGGATCGCCTTTAATATCGACCACGTTGCAGAGCAGGGTAAACCTGTAATCATTCGAGGCGATCGCAGTAATGCGATTCTGCTTGCCCAAAAAGATTGGTCTGCAATTCAGGAGACTCTTTACTTATTATCTATCCCTGGAATGCGAGAATCTATAAAAGAAGGACTAGCAACCCCGATCTAAGAATGTGATGGGGAGTTGGATTGGTGAGTCAGCGAGCATCTGAGGAGCCACTTCTAAACCCCGAAGGAGCGAGTTAGAGGTTGATATGAGGTCATCGAATCTGAGCAAATAGTCAAGATGATTCGCATGTGGACGCATTACGAGTAAGTTATCTCTTCAACCCCCCTTGGTGTTCACAATGAAAACCTTGATTCTCCCAAGCTTGCATATCTACTTCGGCAAGCCTTGTTACATTTGAGCATTGCGGTTGAATAATTTGACTTAAAATTGCCCAAAATAAGCTGCGTGTTACATCTAATCCAGTTTTGACCCAAGATTCACGATTACCAGGAACACCCAACTCCTCAACAATCTCTGTCTCTACCCAAATACCATGAGCGCCTAAGAGAATCTGTGCCATCCATTTGGCTCTGGGTAAGTGGCTTGGTGAGGAAATCAACATGACTTTATGCACTCCCCAACGTCGCAAAATTGGAATACCATAATAAAAATTTTCAAAGGTAGAATTGGCGCAGTTTTCTAACCAAACGTTTTGTAAACTTGCTAATTCCGCTTGAAAAATTAACCATATACAGGGATCTGGGGAACCATGAGAAATTAAAATTGGGGTTTGCGGGTATTGTTTTGCTTGTTGGGCAACATAAGTTTCTCGACGAATACTGCCACCAAGCACCAAGAAGGCATCTACTGGCTGCGAAGAAGCAAAAACTAAGGTTATAGTGGTAAAAATCAGCCAAGTGCCCAAAACAAAGTACAATCCACCAGTTAGTTTTTGTAACGATTGCCACAGATTAGCAAAAAGCTTTTTAATAGAAATTAACGATTTGATGGTAAATTTACGTTTCATGACTTAGGTAAGAAAAGCTGATTTAATGGCAGTATAACAGTACTGCAATTGGGCGCTCAAAGTGCTATCTTATAAAAGTAATGAATAAGTACAAAAATGACGCTGATTAAAGTGTCACATGTTCAGTAGAGCCTTCCGGAGAAGGCTAACAAACTGAGAAATGGTTGTTAATAATGCAATATTTTCAGCATCATTCAACGATAAAAATGATGAAGGGAGCAGAGCTTAATTTGGGGTATAAAAACTTAAAAATTTCTCGAAAGCCTGATTGCTAAACTGTCAATAACACAATTATTCCAGCTAATATACATGAACCAATCTGCGAAAAGTTACTCGCCGCTCCAAGTAGCCTTGATTGGTGGAGCGATCGCCACTACTGCTACTATGTCTTTATTCGGCACCGCTTGGACTCGTGGTGTCCGTGCCGCTCTAGCCCTACAAGACAGCCCGAAAGTGATAGTTGACCAAGTATGGCAACTGGTGAATCATGAATATGTTGATGGCAAATTTAATCAACAAGATTGGCAAGCAACCAGGCAAAGCCTGTTGAGCAAAGACTATTCTTCTCGGGAAGAAGCTTATGCTGCCATCCGCGAAGCTTTACAAAAGTTGGGAGATCCTTACACTCGATTCATGGATCCCAAACAGTTTGAAGCCCTGACTAGCCAAACATCTGGGGAAGTCTCTGGTATTGGCATTCGGATGGAAGTGAACGAAAAAACTCAGCGCCTCACTGTTGTCGAAGCCATAGAAAATTCTCCGGCGCTGAAAGCTGGGATTAAAGCAGGCGATGAAATTTTGGCCATTGACGGCAAACCCACTCTCAAAATGAAGGTGGATGATGCTTCTAAGCTAATTCGTGGCAAAGCGGGTACTCCCATCAAGTTAAAGCTGGGACGGGCGGGGCAAAATGCTTTTGATTTGAAGCTGACAAGAGCAAGTATTGAAGTGCCAACGGTACGTTATACCCTCAAGCAAGAAGGGAATCGCCGCGTTGGCTATATCCGTTTGCGGGAATTTAGCGCTCACGCCGCAGACCAAATGCAACGAGCCATCCGCGATTTGAACACTAAGAAAGTTGATTCTTATGTCTTGGATTTGCGGGGAAATCCTGGCGGGTTGTTACAGGCGAGCATTGAAATTGCCCGGATGTGGTATAATGACGGCGGAATTGTCAAGACAGTAGACCGTGTGGGCGGCACTGAGGAAACTAAAGCCAATCGCACTGCTCTAACAAATCGTCCTTTGGCGGTCTTAGTGGATGGTAATTCAGCTAGTGCTAGCGAAATCCTCACAGGGGCACTCAAGGATAATAAGCGGGCGGTAGTCGTAGGTGGTCAAACCTTTGGTAAAGCCTTAGTGCAGTCAGTTCATGAACTCGCAGATGGTTCCGGCTTGGCAGTTACCATTGCCCATTACTACACCCCGGCGGGAACAGATATTAACCATAAAGGGATTGCCCCAGATATCAAGCTAGACTTGACAGAGGCACAAGAGCGGCAGTTGGCTTCTAATCCAGATTTAATCGGAACTAAGAGCGATCCACAATATGCCCGTGCGATCGCAATTTTATCAAATCACAACTTTGCCCAACCGCCAGCAAATCAGCCCACTCGACCCATGAGCCGCGCCGATAACCTAAAATTTTAGGTGAGTGATTTGTTTCCAGGTGTTTATATAGTAGTATTCCCAAATCCAGATTTTTGGAGTTATGAAAACTGCTTGATATACCGTTCCAGGATTTTGGATTGGGAATACTAGTTAGTAATCCCATCTCTAAAATCTCAGATTTATGAATCATCAGCCAGTTGATGCAACCACCGCCACCAGTTTTTTACCAATGGTGTCGGTGGTTGTTCCTATTTATAACGGTGAGGCCGATTTACCAGAGTTAATCAATTGTCTGTTGTCTCAAACTTACCCGAAAGACCGGGTAGAGTACTTGTTGGTGGACAATAATAGTAGCGATCGCACTCTCACCATCCTTAAAACATCTGCCGAAAATTGCCCAATTACAATCCGCCCATTGAGCGAAAACCAAATTCAAAGCTCTTATGCTGCTCGTAATACTGCGATTCGCGCCGCTACGGGTGAAATTATCGTTTTTACCGATGCTGATTGCCGTCCACAACCGCAATGGTTAAATACATTAATTCAGCCTTTTGTCAACAAAGAAGTGGTAATTGTCGCTGGTGAAATTTTGGCACTACCAGGCACAACTCTGCTAGAACAGCACGCAGATCGTCAAGAAACTTTGTCGCAAAAGCATACCCTTAACCATTCCTTTCGTCCCTATGGTCAAACCGCTAATTTAGCGATTCGACGCATTGCCTTAGAAAAAGCGGGTTTATTTCGTCCCTATCTTACCAGTGGTGGCGATGCCGATATTTGCTGGCGGATTTTGGCCCAAAACATCGGGCGTTTGAAATTTGCCCCGAATGCGATCGTTCAGCACCGCCACCGCACCACACTTAAAGAACTGCAAAGTCAATGGCGGCGCTATGGACGCTCAAATCGCTATCTGCACGAACTGCACGGTGTAGATTTGATGCGAGAAATTACACTTAAAGAATGCGGTTATCGTTTGGCACGTTGGTTAGTGAAGGAAATACCAAGAGATATGAAAAAGGCGTTAGCGCAGCCCGCCGCAGGCATCGCGGGTCAAGCCACCCTTGTAGATTTATTAAGTACTCCCATTGGTTTGTTCACAGCCAGGGCGCGTACTGCTGGGCAAAGAGACGCCAAGTTGCCAGAAAATGCCAAGATAATTGATCGGTTCTAGACAATACTAGGGGGCTGGAATATGAGCAGTCAGTTCTGTAGAGAGTGCAAAATGCCCCTCATTCTATAAGTCGCTGGCTCACAAACTCACCTTTACCTAACCTTCTAGTCCTTCGCATTTATTTTTTTGCATTGGAATGCTCCAGTTCTGTATGGCATTCTATAGTATCTCATGCCACTAGGCAGCTAAATAATAAAAAAGGCTCTTGTCCGCCTAAAAGCATCACCTGAAAGCCATATTCTTTTGTTAACATCACAAAATTGAATATATCTTAAGAACTATTTAAAAAACAGAGGCATAGCAAATACACTATTATTTGTATAATTTTAATTTTAATAAGTTGTATTTAATAAAATAAAAATTTCAGAAGGTGGGACTTTTTCCAACTTAGTACTTTAGTCATTAATAGACAAGTTTGTGGCACTGAATAGTGCGAAGAATTGATTTGAGCGTGGACAAATTTTATTGCTCTGCGATCATTGATAGACAAGTTAGTAAATCAAGAAAACAAGTTATGCGATATTTATTTATAACGTATCCGCTCTTTCAAGTAATCCGATCCTCCCGTGCTTAATAAAGTCTAAAGTTTTCAGGAAGACATGGGGTTAGTTACTTTACAACTACGCTTGATAGTTTTGTGAGTTGAGCAATATGAATGTGGATGGATTTAGCCAACAGATAGAAAAATTGCGCTTACAGATACAGAAACTATTACAATGCAATGGAACTAAGGCAAACTCACAAGAAGAGATAATAACAGAGGCTTTCGAGGAACTCCACACCGCAATGGAAGAACTATTGACAGCCTCCCAGGAGTTAGAGGTAACACGAGCAGCAGTAGAAAAAGAGCGTCAGCATTACCAAGATTTGTTTGAGTTCGCTCCAGATGGTTATTTGGTAACTAATGCCGTAGGGACAATCCAAGAGGCTAACCATGCAGCAGCAACCTTGCTCAGTGTCCATCAAAAGTATCTAGTAGGTAAACCATTAATTCTTTTTATTGCTCAACAAGACCGCCAGTCCTTTAGCCTTCAGATGAACAATTTCCAGGAGCTACTGAACTGGGAAATTAACCTACAACCACGGCGAGGAGAGCCTTTCCCTGCTATGATTAAGGCGTCTGCGGTGTACGACTTACAGAGGAAGCAGGTTGGCTGGCGTTGGCTGCTGTGCAAAATCAGTGAACGCAAACAAGCTGAAGAAATGTTGCACCAAGATTACGATGACTTAGAAATACGAGTAGCAGAACGGACAGCGGAACTTGTAAAAGTAAATCAGAAATTGCTAACTGAAATTACAGAGCGTAAACGAGTCGAATCACAATTGCTGCACCTTGCGTTTCACGATGCACTGACGGGTTTGCCGAACCGCGTTGCATTTATGAACCGCCTAAGACGTGCAATCGATTATTCAAAACGGCATTCAGATTATCTATTTGCTGTACTATTTATCGATCTAGATCGATTTAAGCTGATCAATGACAGTCTGGGACACATAAAAGCAGACCAATTTCTGCTTGCTATTGCAAGTAAGCTAGAACTATGTGTACGCTCCATAGATACAGCTGCACGGCTTGGGGGAGACGAATTTACAATCCTGCTTGAAGGAATCCAAGATGTGTCAGACGCCATCAAAGCGGTTGAGCGGATTCAACAGGAACTAGCGTTACCCTTTGAGCTTGACGGACAAGAAATGTTCACAACGGCAAGTATTGGTATTGCGTTGAGTTCGACAGTAGACTATGAACAGCCAGAAGACCTGTTGAGGGATGCTGATACAGCAATGTACCGAGCCAAGATGTTGGGCAGAGCGCGTTATGAGCTATTCAACTCAGATATGTATGCTAATGTTCTGGCGAAATTGCAGTTAGAGGCCCAGTTGCGCCGAGGAATTGAACGCCTTGAGTTTCGAGTTTATTACCAACCGATTGTTTCGCTCACCAAAGGCTCTATTTTAGGTTTTGAGGCTCTGTTGCGCTGGCAGCATCCAGAGCGTGGTTTGCTTAATCCAGCAGATTTTATTCCCCTGGCAGAAGAAACTGGAATAATTTTCTCTATTGGCAACTGGGCGTTGCATGAAGCCTGCCGCCAAATGCAAGCTTGGCGGATGTGTCATCATTCCAACTTACTAGAGAAAATCAGTGTCAATCTCTCCCTAAAGCAATTTTCCCAGCCGGATTTGATTGATCAGATTGGGCAAATTTTGCGTTCAACTGGTCTTGATGCTGGCACTCTAGTGCTAGAGATTACTGAAAGCGTAATTGTGGAAAATGGCGATAAGGCAACTGCGGTACTTTTACAACTTCGAGAAATGAGCATTGAGTTATCAATTGATGACTTTGGTACGGGCTACTCCTCATTAGGTCGTCTTTATAACTTTCCGATTAGTGTATTGAAGATTGACCGTTCTTTCATCAGCCCGATGTCCACTAACAGTAAAAATTTAGAAATTATTGAGATAATTATCACATTGGCACACAAACTAGGTGTGGATGTGCTAGCCGAAGGAGTAGAGACAAAAGAGCAATTAGCACTTCTAAGAAAGTTGAACTGTGAATATGCCCAGGGAAATTTTTTCTCTGTTCCATTAAATAGTTCAGCAGCAGAAGCATTAATTATGGAAAATCCTCAGTGGTAAGGGGTATTTAACTAATTTGTAATTGATAATGATGCTTATTGTATTATCAGAGCAATCCTGAATCATTGCTGAGAAACAAGATCCCCGACAACTTTTACAAAGTCGGGGATCTGCGGGTTGCAATTTTCACGTTACAGCATCAATTGCCGCTACAGCAACATCCCAACTAGCTCCCTCATCTCGCAATAGTTTAGCTAATTTTCCTGTATTAAACCCGTGTCCACTATTCCAAATACCGTCGGCGACATCTCTGTAGCTGAAGGTTGCACCATCATCCAACGCATCTGCTATTACCTCCAATGAAGAACCAAGCTGATAGTGAAGTACCTGAGCTGTGTCAACTGCATTGGCTCCAAGATTTTGGAGTTCTCTGGTGATATCTTGTGTATTAGCTAAACCACTATCCCATAGACCATTAGCGATATCATAGTAGTTGAAATTCCCATTGCTCAGAGTAACCCCATACTTCATGTCACTTGCAATCTGTATTTACCCAAGTTGCGGTTTATGAAATTTTAGATTTTTTTGCTTCCGTCGATTCATGCGATCGCCATCACAAGTTGACGGTTGCGCTACACGCAACCATCAATTTTGAGTTAATCAAAAATCCAAGTACTGGATTTTTTAAGGTAATATCTTTAACTTATTCAATGAAGGCTTGTTGTAGGGGAAATGAAAAAGCGATCGCGGGACTTGTGAGAAATGCGGGTTAGGCGATGAGAATTTTATGAGTTCTGTAGAGGTCACTTTGTCAGCTCAAATGGAAAAATTGTACGTCTTTACCTTTAAGCATTTATGTATAAGAATTCTAGGGTGCTATGGGGTGTAGTCAAAAGTAGTTGGTAGATGAGCGATCGCTATAATACTGAAGTGTTAGCAAATTAAGTATTCAGCGAATGGGAGTTAATTCTTTTTGTTCGCTTGGGACACAGATGCCAGTACGAATCTGACAACCATCTAATTCTACTAAAATTCGGTTCCAACCATCTCTTTTAGACGGTGGAATCAAGTTTTTGAAATTATCACTAGATAGCTTTCCTCACCATAGCAATTGCTCATCTACCAACTACTTTTGACCACACCCATTGTAGCTCGGCTAACTTTGACACCTATTCGCTCCTCTAATCGTTCGCACAACTCAACTAAAATTGCATCATTATCTTCTTCCACCAAAGTCACTATCAATCCTATCTGTTCGCTGTTGAGTTTAGCCGTATTACCGCCACCATGTGCCTTCGGCTCAACTGTCTTACTAACTCGATATCGCTTTATTAGCTTCTGGATAAACGTTAAACTTACACTAAATCTTTTTGCCAGGTGTCTTTGAGAACCTTCTTGATTTTTATACGCATCAATCACTTTTGGCGAAGATCAGTGGAGTATGCTTTCATCCCAGATACACATTGCGTATGTACATCCTGAGAGGATGTTTTAAAAGTGGGGGGCAATTGTAAGAAAGCTCACAAGGCTTAAGCTGAGATTGTAAGCATCAGCACCTTGGTGCGATTCGTTGAGTATAAATACTTAGAAAGAGGTAGGGATTATCCGCAAGGGAAACCAACCTCCTGTATTGGTTGGAACCGAACCTTGACAACTGAATGACCATGAGGGTGTGAATCCCTCCCCTGTAGAGGTCAGGTGAAAGCACTTCCCCCAGGTTTGAGACTAGCCATCAAAGCCTGAAGCGGGGATGAAAGCCCCTCCACACTCCTAATCCAAGGTAGTGCGGGGCAAGCAAAGAACCCATGAATAAGGTATTACACCTAAACCACGACTGAACCATCGTGAGATGCAACCAGCGAAAAGGATTGAAAACGCTGGAGCCAAAAGGCAAAGGATAAAAGGTAGGCAATTCGAGGTTTTGACCTACAACCTCTCTAAAACAAACCCGGTGGAAAGTGGAATTCTAAAGGTTCATAGCATGGTCATTCGGAACGAAGTAACCCGCCGTCTGCTCTTTTGGGGGTCGATACCAGAAGTAGGTGCTAACCGGATGCTACGGCTGGGCGGGATTGAGTCAGAAGCGAAGGACGTGGTTGTAATGACCCGTATATGCTGACGGACTCACGGTAGTAAGGAAGGAATAGTCTCAAGTAGCAGTAAATATGTCTAAAACGAGTGTCAAAACTACGGTGGAATGGAACAAGGTGAACTGGCGTAAGCTGGAACGCCGAGTTTATAAGCTGCAAAAACGAATATTCCAAGCCTCTAGTCGTGGTGATACTAAAGCAGTTCGCAGACTCCAGAAAATGTTGATGAGGTCTTGGTCTGGAAGAATGCTGGCTGTACGTCGCGTGACTCAAGATAACCAGGGTAAAAAGACAGCCGGGATAGACGGGGTAAAAGCGTTAACGCCCATACAAAGGCTAGCCCTGGTAGGAAATCTTGAACTAAAAAAGAAGTCCAAACCCACAAGACGGGTATGGATACCAAAGCCAGGAACGGAAGAAAAACGTCCACTAGGCATTCCCACGATGTACGACAGAGCTACTCAGGCGTTAGTCAAATTAGCGCTTGAGCCGGAATGGGAAGCACGATTTGAACCCAACTCCTATGGCTTCCGACCAGGACGTTCCTGCCATGATGCTATCGATGCAATATTCAAGGCAATCAAGTGTAAAGACAAATATGTGCTAGATGCTGACATTGCTAAATGCTTCGACAAAATCAACCACAAGGAACTTCTTAGAAAGCTAAACACATTCCCTACCCTAAAACGCCAGATAAAAGCTTGGCTCAAATCAGGAGTGATGGATGGCAAAGAGTTGTTCCCCACATCTGAGGGTACTCCACAGGGGGGTGTTATTTCACCACTCCTAGCAAATATTGCCCTTCACGGGATGGAGGAACGGATAAAACAGGTAGCAGAAACGTTACCAGGCAAAAAACGAGAAAATCGCAATGCCTTAAGTTTGATCCGTTACGCCGATGACTTCGTGATACTGCACGAAAACATAACCGTTGTCCAAAGATGTAAAGCAATCATCGCCGAGTGGTTAAATGGCATGGGACTTGAACTTAAACCAAGTAAAACGCGCCTAGTCCATACTCTGAATAAATACGAAGGGCAAGAAGCGGGGTTTAATTTCCTGGGGTTTAACGTCAGGCAGTACCCAGTAAGCAAATACAACACAGGTTGTAATACAAATGGGAAATCCCTTGGTTTTAAGACGCTGATCACCCCCAGCAAAGAAAAGGTCAAGGTGCATTACGAACAAATTGCCGGAATAATAGAACAGCATAAATCCGCCCCTCAAGCGGCACTGATAGCCCACTTGAATCCAGTCATCACTGGATGGGCTAATTATTTCAGCACAGTAGTCAGCAAGGAAACGTATTCCGAGCTAGACATGAAAGTGTACCGGAAGATAAAAAGCTGGGGCAAAAGAAGACATCCGAATAAGTCAGGTAAATGGGTAGCCAATAAATACTGGCAAACCATTGACGGGGATAACTGGGTATTTGCAACTCCGCAGGAGGGTAAAAACCCAATGCAACTTCTAAAACATAGCGCCACAGAAATCAGGCGATATGTGAAGGTTAAAGGCGAAGCCAGTCCTTTTTCGCTAAATTGGAAAAAGGTAAACTTAAGGGAATTTTAAATGTCAGCACAATTGTTACTGGTAGATGATGAACCAGGGATACGGGAAGCCGTGAAAGACTATTTGCAAGAGAGCGGTTTCAGCGTTCAAGTCGCCAGTAACGCCCTTGAAGGTTGGGAATGGATGCAGATGAATACACCTGACTTAGTGATTTCTGATGTCATGATGCCTCAGGTGGATGGCTATCAGTTCCTGAAGCAACTGCGAGAAGACCCCCGCTTCCAAGCGCTACCGGTAGTATTTTTAACTGCTAAAGGCATGACAGGCGATCGCATCCAAGGGTATCATGCTGGTGTCGATGCCTATCTACCCAAACCCTTCGATCCAGATGAGTTAGTGGCTATAGTCGAAAATTTGCTAGCCCGCCGTGCTGCTAAGGCTGCAACTACAGGAGATGACGTTGAAACCCCTGATCTTGCTGAACTAGCCAATCAGATTGCCCAAATTAAGGCATTGTTAACTCAAAGAAATGCCATTTCCCAATCGCCAGCCCCTTTCAAAATTGATTTGACTCCTAGAGAACAAAGTGTTTTGAACTTGGTCGCTGAAGGGTTAATGAACAAAGAAATCGCCCGTCGCTTAGAAACCAGCGTCCGCAATGTAGAAAAATACGTCAGCCGTTTGTTTAGTAAAACTGGCACCAATAGCCGTACAGAGTTAGTTCGTTTCGCCCTAGAACACGGTCTTGCAAAATAGACAGTTTTTGAATTGGGAATTGGGAAAGAGGAGGCAGTTCTTGCAGTTCTTGCAGAAGGCAGAAGTTCTAAAATGTTTGAATTTTGAATTTTGAATTGATTTCTCCCCCTGCCCTCTTCTTGTGGGTAATTGGCAATAGGTAACTGGCTGCTAAACCATGACCTATTACCAGTAATAGATAAAACAAAAGTATTTCAGCAAATCAGGCACTTAGTTAAAGTAAAAAGCTAAAAGGAAGGTTATTTATTTTAACTTTGGCCTTTTAGGTTTTCATTGAATTCGCGCCTTTTGTCCAATTCCCCATCTGTAAAGACACAGAATTTTCTTGTTCCTGCAATGTTTTTATAAAAACTCGGTAAAATGCACCCGGCTGAATTTACTATTATATTCTACCAGTATCCTTTGCTACAAAGTTTTTAATAGAGGAAACTGTTCCTGGGACTCTGTGCTGCTAAATAAGACTTTCACAAAGGAGAAATCACAATATTTTATGAATTCTACTTGCGACTTAGTTTTTATTGCAACGGGGCCATGCGATCAACATTTGATTTGATGCCCAATTCATGTTTTTTGGCTACTTAAATTACACCTTTAAGGCTGGGGATTTTCAGCAGCATTACGCAAGCGCATCAGTTGGCGTCGCATTTGAGGTGAGGCTTTGAACTCGGACACTTCCTGCGCTTTAACGGACGCTTGCAGCGTCTCTAGAAAGTCATCAGAACCCTCGGTCAAGGCATCAAGTAATACCTGTAACAGTTGTTCGCGATCGCCCAATAGACTCTTTTCCTCAATCAACCGGAATTTGAGATGGATTTCGCACTCATAAACACCTACTTCGAGATTATTTATCTGGCGTGGTAATGCTTTGGAGTTCATAGCTATTGAGATTCCTTTACTTGGTGGTCATGAGGGTAAGGAGGTAGATGCCCAGCAAAATTCTTTATATCTTCTTTGAATCTAAAGTGCTTGAATTAAGAATTTTTCTTCATCAATCACCTTTGTATTCCATTTCAGTCTCCTGTGTTTTATTTTCAAGCTAGATTTTGATGTGACTGTGCCAGATGTAGCTTATGGTAAGCCATAACTATTATTCAGTTTTTAAGATTCTACACAATAAAGTTTCTGTAAGAAGTTGTCCGGTCTTTTTAAAGCTTTTTACATCAACTTTATGTTAACGTCAATAACAGTTTGACTTGTTACTTGAATTTTGGTGTTTATACGTAAGTAAAATCGCTTAATTTTTTGGAACTTATTAAAGCCAGAGGTCGATGTAGCGCTATTCAGTAAAATTACTTGATGTACGTTTTTTGCAATAGAAAATTCCGAAGAAATTGATCGGCATAATTATTAAGGTAAAAACTTTTGTTCTCCAGAAAAAAATGTACACAGATCAAATTATTCCTGGTGAGTGCTTCACCCTACTGGCTTTTAGGCTTCATGAGTACGAAAATATTAGCAGTAGGTAAGATTAGCACACCGCTTTGACTTGTTTGCATACGTCAAAAAAAACATTCTCCACAGTAATTTTTACAGGAAAATAATTGGACTACTGTCAGTACTAGCTACTAATTGTGTCTTCAACTCCTAACAGAAGTAGTAAGTTAATCAGTACAGGTGATATTTTTACTTATGCCCATTCAATATACCCTTTTGAAACTGCGTTCAAAGCTTGTAAATTGAGAGCATTTAAGCTTGAATATAGCGTTTACAATAATTTCAGTGTAATCCACCCAAATCTTACACCCTTTTATGGATAACCCGATGCTGCTCAAGTCCACAACCCGGCATGTCCGCATTTTTGCAGGCGAAATTGACCGGGATGGCGATCTGGTTCCCAGTGAACAGGTCTTAACGTTAGATATTGACCCAGATAACGAATTTAACTGGAATGAAGATGTGCTGCAAAAAGTTTATCGAAAATTTGATGAACTAGTAGAAGCATCTAGCGGCGCAGACCTCACAGACTATAACTTGCGCCGTGTTGGGTCAGACTTAGAGCATTATCTGCGATCGCTCCTGCAACTTGGCGAAATCAGCTACAATCTCTCTGCCCGCGTTACCAACTACAGCATGGGAGTCCCCCAAGTTGCAATTGACGACAAAAAATAAGCGAATGAGTTGGTAGCGATCTGGCTGAACCTTTCTGACTTTTCAGATCCATCTGGAAAAGTTCACGAAAAACCTAACCCCCTTCCCGACGCGGGAAGGGGGAAAATTAAAAGTCTATCTCCTTGTAGGAGAGAGTTAGAGAGAGGTTTTCCAGATACCGTGAAAAGTCAGCTTAACCTTTCTGTGCCAACTTACAGCTATTTTGCCCTCTGTCAGGCTTTGCCGTCTCCCCAAAGAGCATTTCCTTCTGAGAAACTGGAAACGAGATTACGAGATTTTTAAAGCCACTTCATTCGCCAGGTAAGTAGAGCGGCGTAAATAATTAAAGGTTTGTAGTGAGCGGCTCCAGCCCTCTCTACAAGACGCTACGCGAACATTTGAGGACTTTAGTCCTCTCTCCCAGACACTACGCCCAGCAAGATCCCCAAAGGGATACAATACAAACTAATTTAAAGATTTTTTAGATTACTTAACCCAGTTTGATTGATTCTTACTGACTGACTTTCGCCAAAAGTATATTAAGTTATCTTAATTCTTAATTAAAGTTAATTGTTGCTATCCTACTTATAAACTAAATAAATACCAAGATTATCTGCCTCTTGATGATGGGGTAATTCAGCAAAAGCAAATAGCGCAGTTATGCTTGGGTTATGCTTTGCTAACAGGGTTGGAGTTCGTTGCTTTGGCGATGGAGAGTCACTGAGCAATAGAAGCTATGATGAGGCTGTAGGGTTGACTTAGGAGCATATTCTTTGGATAAGTAAGTATTAGCACCTGCCTATATCCCTCAGCTAAAATCATCATCTAAAGTCTGGCTATGTCAAGTTTAAGAAAGATGAGCGGTCTAGATTGTCCCTAATAATGCTGTTAAAGAAATTGCCAATCGCTTCCCGGTGCGAAAACTATGGAAAATGACGCGGCAACGCTCTACTGTACAAATGAAAATTGTCAGGCTGCCAACCCCCTGACCCACAAGTTTTGCCTACGATGTTCCACGCCCCTAACCAAAAATTATCTCTGGGCTGTGGTAGATGGCCCGAGTGTGGGTAGCCCTGGAGAAATATTAGCCGATCGCTATTTAGTCCTTGATAAATTTGTTCTTTTAGATACGAAGCCTGGTTTATTAACGCTAACGCCTGAGTTAGATCACTTACAGCCTCTCAAAGCTTACCTGAGATTAATTCCCTACCGGTTACACGTACCGCAGGTATATGGAGTGCTTTTTCTCGGTGACGGTCCCTCCCATCGAGAAATATTACTTTTAGAAAAACCTCCATTATTATTAGATGACAAAATCCAACAAGTGCAGTTGGGCAGCGAGTTAACCATCGCTTGGCGTGATGCAACATCAATGCGCCAACTCAATTGGTTATGGCAAATAGCTCATCTGTGGCAACCTCTTGCAAGTGAAGGTGTCGTCTCTAGCTTGCTTGACTCATCTGTATTACGGGTAGAAGGATCATTAGTCCGTTTGTTAGAATTGCGTTTCGATGCCGCAACATCACCAGAATTGCCCCAATTAGGTGAATTTTGGCAGCAGTTGGTTAGTGAGGCTAAACCAGTCATAACTGAATTTGTTAATGAGGTTAGCCTTTCCTTAATTCAGGGAAAAATTAATTCAACCGATCAATTAATCGGAGTTTTAGATGGGGGACTGGCTGGGTTAGGGCGATCGCAAACACCCACAATCAAAATTATCACCAAAACCGACACTGGCCCGAGTCGCCAACGTAACGAAGATGCCTGTAGCCCACCCAGTGGAACTTTGGTGAGTAAGCCACCCCAGTCAACCGCTTTGGCAATTGTCTGTGATGGCATCGGTGGGCACGAGGGTGGCAATGTCGCCTCAAATTTAGCCATTGAAACGATCCAGCAGCAGGTACACCAACTAACAAAAGTTCCCTACGACCACATAGACCCCTCACTGCTACTTAATGACCTAGAAAAGGCAGTGGCAATTGCTAATGACAAAATTAGTCAGCGCAATGACAGTGAAAATCGCCAAGGGCGTCAGAGGATGGGCACGACTTTAGTCATGGCATTGCCTGTTGCTCATGAAATGTACATTACCCACGTCGGTGATAGTCGTGCTTACTGGATTACCCGCCACGGCTGTTATCAAGTTACCGTGGACGATGATGTTGCCTCCCGCGAGGTGCGGCTAGGCTATGCCATTTACCGCGAGGCTGTACAACAAAGTTCTGCTGGCTCTCTCGTCCAGGCTTTAGGCATGGGGCCTAGCACTTCATTGCATCCCACCTCTGGGCGGTTTATGCTCGACGAAGATGCTGTTTTTCTGCTCACATCCGATGGTTTGAGTGATTTTGATCGGGTGGAGGAGTACTGGGAAACAGAACTCTTGCCGATTCTAGTTGGGGAAGTCCCTATAACAAATGTTGCGGATAGATTAGTTGAAATCGCTAACACTAAGAATGGACACGATAATGTCACCATCGCTTTAGTCCATTATCAAGTCCAATACTGGGAACCAGAAATTACGATCAAAGCCTTCATTCCAGAGAGTTATTCTGCCAAAACTATTGATTTTGCATCTAGGGCGACAGATGCGACACTTTTAGGTAGCCCAAACCACAAAACTCAGGTGATTCCAGACACTGAGCCTGCTAAAAGTTCCGGTTTACTGCTACAGTGGATTGTTCCATTAATATTTGTGGTAGCAGCAGGTGCTTTAGGATTGTTCGTGAAGCAACTGCGATCGCCATCAGTCCCCCTTGTTTCACCCAATCCGGTATCAACTTCAAATCCTGCCATCGAAGCGACACCCACAGCGCGATCGCTAGCCAACCTTTCTCCTGGCTGGGTAATTAAAACTAACAATCAAATCGCCTTGGGAAACAACCAATCACTTCCCCCTGGAGCTTTTTTAGAAGTTATCAACACAAAACCAAATCCCAAACCTGCTTCTCTTAATTTTTCAGTGTCTATGCGCGTTTGTGCTAATAAAAGCACACAAACCCCAGCTAATACTAATAATCCAGCAGTAACTTCCTCAGTGCCATCAAATTCAAAACCTTTGCCAGCAACAGTATTGCTGGACTTCTCCCAACTCAAACGCTTTGGTGTCTCTGTTTTACCAGAAGATGCACCAAGTCCATGTACACCTGTCACCCAACCACCAGTTACTCAACCACCTGACGACAGCAGTCCAACTTAGTCAAATAATCGATAAAGTGGTAGAAACCTGGAATAATAACAGGTAATATCAGAGTAAAAACTTACAAGGTAAAAAAGTAGAAAGTTTTCACCTTGGAGAATTCTGATTTGAAATTATTTATTTTAGTTTTTATTTTAATGAATCCATGCCATCCCTGAATTTGGCGATCGCCCGTCTCCTAAACACTGGCACTGACAACTTCGCCATTTGGGTGGTCAAAGCTCCCTATCCCAGTGGCTACGTTTTACGTGACTGTGTATGGCCTGATGAACTCAATCAAGTCTGGCAAGAATGGCAGCAAATGTTTGCTGGTCATAGTCACTTAGATATTTCCCCAAACTCAACATCTCAAAAGGCTAACCCATTCCCCATAGATTGGATTTCTCCCCCTTCAGGTCAAACCACTGGCCCCTACAGCAGTCGTCTGATGCAAAACTTGGGAATGAATTTATGGCGCTGGATATTTGACGGGCAAATTCTTGGTAGTCTAGAACGCAGTCGCGGTATTGCTATGGGTCAGCATACACGTTTGCGCTTCCGCCTGGAAATCCGCGACCCGGATCTGATCGCTCTCCCTTGGGAAATTATGCAGCGTGAACCTGGTCAATCAGCTATGTCTCTCTCCCAAGATTTGCTATTTAGTCGCACCAGCAGTGAAGTTGATCCCTTACCGCATTTGCGAACTGACCAGGCTTTAAGTATCCTGCTGGTTTTAGGTCATGATGACAAGCTGCAACTAGAACAAGAAGCTGCTATTTTACAGCAAACTCTTGTAGATACGTCTGTGGGTGGTAATTCCCAAAGATATGCACCTTGCATAGTGAATCAGCTCCTACAACCAACTCCACAGGAGTTGATTCAAGAATTAGAAACCAGAGCATACAATGTTTTCTTTTATGCTGGACATGGTTTGCCAGGCCCAGACGGGGGGTTACTGTTTTTGCGATCAGATATGCCCCTAAATGGGATAGAATTAGCGCAAGTATTGACCCATACAGGTGTGAAATTAGCAGTTTTTAACGCCTGTTGGGGCGCACAACCAGCTGCTATCAATCATCAAGCTATCCCTGCCAGCAGTTTAGCAGAAGTGCTGATTCGTCATGGTGTGCCTGCGGTTTTAGGGATGCGCGATGAAATCGCAGATCAAGAAAGCCACAGCTTTATTCAAGCCTTTACCGAAGCTTTGCGATCGCACAAGTCAATTGATGAAGCCGTAGCCCAGGCTAGGCAAGAGTTGTTAACACTGTATAAATTTAATCAACCTGCTTGGACTTTGCCTGTTCTCTACTTACATCCAGATTTTAATGGCGAACTGATTAAGAATCTAGATGAAGGTATTACCGAACTACCAGACACAGCCATTCCTGATATAGGTTCCCCGCTTCCGGCTGCTTCGTTGCGATCGCTCGCCCCAAAAGGTAAAACCTGGTTACTGCGTTATGGAGTCACCCGCATCGGCCGCACGAGAGACAATGATATTGTCATCCCCGAACCATCTGTATCCAAACGCCACGCCGAAATCTTTTGCCGCAATACTCTTACTGATGCTACATTGGTGCGAAGTTATTACTTGCAAGATTTTTCCACCTACGGGACAACCTGGTTTTTAGGCCCTAATGGTTGGCAACAAATCCTCCGAGAGGAAGTCCCATTGAAATCGGGAATGCAGTTAAAGTTTGGAAGTGCTAGAGCTGAAACCTGGGAGTTTATTATTGAAGACTCCTAGCATAACTGTTGCAGAAATAAATTTGAGTCTTTTGCATCAACCTTTAAAATCTGTTTTTACTATAGAAAAATTCAACTGTTTTTACGGAAATCTCTTCTTAGGAATTGTAGTTGTCAATACCACCAAATAATTGTGAGGCAATGAAAAATGGCTAATAAAATTAACGGCTCAGACACTTCCTCTTCTTTGCCATATAAAGCAGATTTAGAATTATTAGAAGCGTTACTAGAACCAGACGATGCTACCTATCCCTGGAATCTGGCTGATGAAGAATCACAAGCTTATTTTGACGAATTAGAACAACACTTCGGAATGCAAGATTTGCTTGAGGAAGAACTGACAACGCGATCAGAAGATTTTTATAACCATCTAGACACACTTTGGTCTGGCATCTCCCCGTCGTCAGACTCTAATCCCAATCCCCAACAAGCACTAGTGCTGAATCTTCAAGAGACATTATCTAGTACTTTTGCCGCCTGTGTTCCCCAAGTATTGCTCAATACCATCGCCACCAAAGCTGCTGAAATTCTTGCTGCCCAACAATCAATCGGGGAACAACTGGTTGAGTGTGTTCAGACAGTACTACCAAATTGGGGAACAGAGGATCTTTTAGTTTTGGCTCGTCCTTTTGCTTACGCTATGCGAAGTAGCGAATCGGAAAAAGCGGCATCTGCACTCAGTAATCTTCAAAATAGCGAGTGGACAGTTTTATCAGAAGTAGAAAAAGCAAAGGTTAGTTTAGCGATCGCTTCTTATGCTTTCAATGAACTCAATAAGTCTGAGTATGAAGCATAATTTAAATGAATTTTCTCTGTTTTCTAGATTAATTTCCGGTGCAGGCAGATTTCTTTGCTGATAAAGCTTGTGTTGCGATTTTAAGCATCCACTAATTCTTAGTATTTTTGCATAGTGGCTCTAAAGTAACCTTACAATAAACTGATTCTATTCATTAGGTCATCTATCCCAAGATATAAATATTCAAAAGTAATTGGGCATTGGTAGTTCTCCCTGATCTCCCCCTGCTCCCGCTACCCCATCTCTTATTTTGGGCCAAGAAATCGGGTAGCAAAATTTTGCGATCGCGTCGGTGATAGCGCCCGTGCCTTGAGAATTGCTGCCATCAAAAAGGCGTAAGATAACACCCCAACAACTACCAACAGCAAGGCATTGATTGATCCTGTAGCATTCCACAAAGCATGGAGTGCAGCAGCACTAAGATAACCAATAGAGAGAATTTGCCAACTTCTACTGGGTTTGAGGACAGCCAACCCAATAAAATAACCCAGGTAGCCACTATAAGCCATGTGTCCGGCTACGGAGCCTAAAATTCGCGGAATTAGCAGTTGCAAACCCGCCAGTTGACCAGCAGCGCCTATACCCACCTGTTGCGTGACATTTTGAGTAATATCTGGCACATATTGTCCGAGAGTTTCCAAGAGAGTGAAGCCCACAGCAGAAGCTGTTCCCAGGAGAATACCATCTAGAGGTTCCCAGACGCCTATGCGTTCCCGCCAAGGTGAAGACAATATTCTCCCGATGGCAAAGGCCCCTAGTACAGGCAATGCTTTGAGTAATTCCTCCATCAAGCCAGCGCCAAAAAACATCCGCACCAGTAACTCTGTGAAGGTGGTAGATTCTTGCGATGAGGGCAAGTTTCCAGGCAGAACGGTGCGAAACACGAAGATAAATAAATCCAACAGAGGACTAAGCAAAATCAGCATTGTACTTAGTGTTGCAGCCATTAGCACCCACCAAGGCTTCTGTTTACCGCAAAGTTGGTAAACAAAATAGTAGGCAGCGAAGGCGATGTAAGTTGCGACGATAACTTGATTAGCTTGGGGGTGACCGACTGTAGCAAACATTAACACTACAAAAATTACGGTCAGTATTCCCGGTACGAGGTAAGCTTTACGGGTTAAATCTTTACCAGTGGAAATAATGGGAAAAAGCTGGGTGAAGCTAACAGAATCTGGCTGCTTTAATTGGGTGTGGCTGTGGTAATTTGTCGCCGAAGGTAATGGTGTAACTTGGTTAACTGTCGTGGCTGGGGTGAGTGAGGTATACTCGTACTCAAAAATGTATTGCGGCCCATCAGCACCTAGAGAAATGCGATCGCCTGGATGCAATTCCTGACATTCATACAAGCGTTGTCCATTTAAATAAGTGCCATTAGCACTATTCAAATCACAAAGCACCCAACTGAATTTGCTATCTGGGGATAGAGATAGGGGGCGAACCACTGCATGACGACGAGATACCATTCGGTAGCTCATAGCATCCAAGACAACTTGGCAGCTGGGGTCGCGTCCAATTACCATCTCTTTACTGGGGGGCAGGGAGTAGCGAGATTCCGATCCAAAAGCTGCCCCATTACCAGACACTAGCCGCAGAAATGCATTATGTCTTGCGTGTTTGCCTGTCATCGAGTTAGAGTGCTTTTCTAAACTAATTCTTCATATAATTTGGCAGCAGGACTAACCTTAGCCACATTAACAGCAGCATTGCTAAATCCACTATAGCTTCACTTCCCGCTAAGAAATTTAAATTTATAGATGCAAAATTTCAAATTGTTTTACTTAACGTAAATAAGTATTCCATTTGCTCTTGAGTTTATCCTAAAACTAGCTTGTTAGTCCGATAAATCAGATTGTATCGGTCGTGTACTCAAGACATCCTAACTGCAAATTAAACCCACGGCAATTTATCAAAAAATAGTATTTTTTACTGCATTTAGTTCTATTCCAAAAATATATAATTTTCAGGGGTCTGTTGTGAGCCAGTATGGTCTTCTGACAAAGGGAAAGGCTAGCGGCTTCTCTGCTAGAGGCTTTTGCCAACACAAAGCGTCTCCAAGAGTTGGGGGTTTCCACGCCACTTGCTTTATGCCTCTTAACCTGCCTCGAAGATCGAACCAAAAGATTTCCGGTATCTTGCCTTAAACTACTGTAGCCAGTTCTGGGTGTTCAATCTTAGTTCCAAGTACTGTGAGGAATTCTGCCAACCAATGGGGGTGAGCAGGCCAAGCTGGTGCTGTCACCAAGTTACCATCAACTATTGCTTCATCAACAGGGATATCGACATAAATCCCTCCAGCACTCTTGACATCTGGGCTACAAGCAGGGTAACCAGTACATCTTTTGCCTTGTAGTACATCAGCAGCCGCCAATAACTGCAAGCCGTGGCAGATGGCAGCAATCGGTTTATTCGTTTGAGCAAAGTGACGGGTGATTTCTAGTACCTGCTGATTCAGACGGATATATTCTGGTGCCCGTCCTCCGGGAATGACTAAGGCATCGTATGTTACGGCTTCTACTTCTGCAAAGGTGGCATTTAAAGTGAAGTTGTGACCGGGTTTTTCACTGTAAGTCTGATCTCCCTCAAAGTCGTGAACTGCTGTCCGCACCTTGTCGCCAGCTTTTTTGTCTGGGCAAACTGCATGGACTGTGTGTCCCACCATTTGCAACGCCTGGAAAGGAACCATCACTTCATAGTCTTCTACATAGTCTCCAACCAGCATCAAAAGCTTCTTTGTAGCCATATTTTTGTTACCCTCACCTATTAGTCAATAGTCTAAAGTGAATAGTTAATAGTTGTTTATAAAGGAAATATTAATTTAGAGTCAGCTAGGTTGGGCTTTAGCCTATGTGCAAATTTCTGATACAGAACAGCACTAACTGTGCCGTCATATATCATTTAAGGGCGGCAAGTTAACAAAGTGTAATGCACTTTACAGATGTATTCTGTTAATGACTATTGACTAATTAAAGCAGATGAAATTCTGCGATCGCTCTGTTAAAGTTTTGGTTTTCGTGTCCTGGCTGGCTGAGTTTAATCAAGGCAAAACGCTGTAAGGGCGTTAAATCTGTCCAATGTTGCTGTGTCAGGGTTACACCTATTTCTTGAGCTTTTTCCTGAAGGCTAGGTGGTACAGTCGCAGAGTCTAACCATGCAGGATGAGGCTCGATGGGCAATTTTTTAGCTGGTGTACCTGTGCGTTGTATGATTAATTGCTCGATATACTCGCGGTAAGACTGAATTTCCGTTTCTGTAGTGCAAGGTAATTCGACTAAAGCTTGACGCTCGGCTGTAGTCATTTGATTCCAATCAGACAATTTTAGCTTGATGCCACAGGTATCTAATTTGCAGCGTACCTGCATAGGGATGCAACGCAGGGAATCAACAAAGTCTGCTTCAAATTGAAAGAAATCTGTCACGTCGCTTCGCTCCGAATTCAAAATTTAAAACTTGTACTGAGCTTGTCGAAGTATTCAAAATTCAAAATTAATAATTTATACTGTTGTTCGACAAACCCAAAATTGTTGTGCCCCTAAGAGTGGTCTGTATTCCATGCAATTGAGAACCGCTATAGTTTGTTTACCATTTTATTTAACTTGCATCTTTGGAATTACTGAGACGAATTATTAAATAACTAATTGATAAAGCAAGAATAGCTATACCTAGACCAATTATATCAATACCTGGAACTTTTTCTAAGTCAAGAATAATAATTTTTCTAGCAACAGCTATTAAAGAAGTGACA
Organism: uncultured Nostoc sp.; assembly: GCF_964245575.1. GTDB lineage: Bacteria > Cyanobacteriota > Cyanobacteriia > Cyanobacteriales > Nostocaceae > Nostoc. Next base: position 32,406 of record NZ_CAXTNP010000010.1, read on the forward strand.
ATAACTAATTCAACCTGAAAAACGTGTCGTCGGAGATAGGCGGTAATATTTTCTAAGATTTCTAAAGCAATTAAAATATTTAAAAATAAACCAAAAATTTTATATAATGTTGTGTTAAATTTTCCATAAGGGACTGTAAATAACTCTTTAAAAATAAATATTCCTAAATCTCCGATCGCTACCAAAATTACAATCACCATAAAAATAGATAGAGCTTTAGAAACTAGCACTTCTATGTTTTCAATGATGTGCATGAAGTTCTCATCTTTGGTCGTTGTTAAAATTCGCCTCATTAGCTTTTTCATCTGCTGCACCCAATTTTAAAATAAAACAAAATCCTCTAGATTCATCTAGAGGATTAAAAAAAGATGACTTGCCAATACTTGGTAAGTTTTCTGTCTATTTTTTATTCTTTATCCATCGCTAAAATAGACGTTAGTAAAACCTCTAGTAACTAGAGATTTAGCCTCTTTAGATATGGTAATTGGTAACAGTCAAAATTAGAGAGTTAGAAAAAATGATAATAACTATTGACTATTGATTATTGACGAAATTACATATTGCTGGTTATAAATTACTACTTTGCAGCTTACGATTGTAAGGACTGGAGTTGATGATTTTTGGTTGTAACTTCCACAGAAATTGGGATTAACTGCACTGCACAGGCTTTTAATTCTGGTTGGAGCGAATCGGGGCAAGATTCTGGATGAGTTAGGGCGTTGGCTTCAGCATTATCTGCCCACAGTGAACCCCAGTGCATAGGGACAAAAACTGTACCAGGCGCGATCGCCTTTGTCACCTTCGCCGGAAACTTCGCTTTACCCCGACGCGATCGCACTTCCACATCCATACAATCGACAATACCTAACCGAGCAGCATCACGGGGATGAATTTCGATAAACGGTTCGGGATGCATTTTGCAAATTTTTTCAATTCGACCGGTGCGTGTCTGCGTATGCCAATGTCCGTAAAGTCTTCCATTAGTTAGCACAAACGGATAATCTGGGTCTGGTGGTTCTGCTAGTCCTTTAGAGTAATATGCCCCAAATCGAGCGCGTCCATCAGGGGTGTGGAAGTGGAGATTGGTGTAAAGTCTTTTGGAGTTAGGAGTAGAGACGCGATTAATCGCGTCTGTACAGTTAGGAGTTGAAGATTCTAATTCATAACTCCTCACTTTTAACTCATAACTTTTTTCTGGATGAGGCCATTGAGTCGGGCCTTCTGTCTGTAATTGTGCGTGACTCATACCTGTCATATCGCAGGGGCGAGTTTTAGTTAGTTTGACAAACTCAGCATAAACTTCAGCAGAGTTAGCAAAGGCAAATTCTTTCTCAAAACCTAATCTACGTCCAACTTCGGCAAAAATTTCCCAATCTGCTTTCGCTTCTCTTGGTGGTTGGCGAAATGCTTGACACAGAGTTACCACTCGTTCGGAGTTTGTCATCACACCAGTTTTTTCACCCCATTGGGCTGCTGGTAGTAGAACATGAGCGTAAGCAGAGGTTTCTGTGGGATAATAAGCGTCTTGGTAAATAGTAAAAGGCGATCGCAACAACGCCTTTTTAGTCCGCTCCAAATCTGGCATACTCACAGCTGGGTTAGTAGCTGCAATCCACAGTAACTCTACAGCGCCATTTTCCAAGCCAGTAATCATATCCCAAGCAGTTAAACCAGGATTTGGCGAAATTTGTCCTGGCTTGAGTCCCCAAAACTCCTCAACATCTGCACGGTGCTGGGGATTTTTCACTGTCCGATAACCGGGTAATAAATGCGCTAAACCTCCGGCTTCCCGTCCTCCCATCGCGTTTGGCTGACCAGTGAGGGAAAAAGGGCCAGTTCCAGGTTTGCCAATCTGTCCAGTCATCAGGTGCAGGTTAATGATAGTTCTTACCTTAGCCGTCCCTTCTGAGGATTGATTCACACCCATTGACCACAAAGAAAGTACTCGCTCAGATTGACCCCAGTAGCGAGCTGCTGTTTCTAAATCTTCAATGCTGATTCCACATTGACGAGCTACTATTTCAGGCGGATAGTGCCGAATCACTTCAGCATAAGCCGGAAAGTTGCTAGTGCAGTCGTCCATGAACATCGTATCAATGTAATTCCAGCGCATTAATAAATGTGCGATACCGTTCAACAAATCGATATCTGTACCGGGACGAATTGCTAAATGCAAGTCAGCAGCTTCTGCGGTTGCTGTGCGACGGGGATCAACCACAATCATTTTGACTTTGCGGTTCTTTTTGTGATATTTTTCCAGTCGGTTAAAAACGATGGGGTGACATTCGGCTGTATTAGTACCAATTAAAAATGCACAGTCGGTTAATTCCAGGTCATCATAACAGCATGGAGGCCCATCTGAGCCAAAGCTTTGAATGTAACCAGCCACCGCACTAGACATACATAAGCGAGAGTTAGCATCAAAATTATTACTACCCAGACAGCCTTTCATTAATTTCTGGGCTATGTAATAATCCTCAGTTTGAAACTGACCGGAACCATACATACATAAAGCTTCTGGCCCTTGGTTGAAGCGCACGGTTTGAATGCGCTGCGTGATAATATTAAAAGCTTCATCCCAACTAACCTGGCGAAACTCTTGATCTAAGGAGTCTCGCACCATTGGGTAATGTAATCTATTTTTATCTAAAGATTCTGCGATCGTTGCACCTTTGACGCAAACCATTCCTTGACTAGATGGATGGGCTTTATCACCGCGCACCCGCCAAGTTGGATTTCCTTGGCTATCTCGATTAGTTGCTTTGCCAAGTTGGGCTGGGGGTGAAACTTCTAATCCACAGCCAACACCACAGTAGGGGCAGAGGGTTTTGGTAAATTCACTCATGGTTATTTTGATTTTGCAATCTTAAATGTAGTGAGAGTTTGATAAATTTGTGTATTAGGCAAAAACTCTTTGAAACTCTCATTCCTTTGTGTCCTTCTCTACGAGACGCTGCGCGAATGCGTCCTTTGCGGTTCGTTTTTTCATAAATTTACGTAATTTTTATCGATGTGGTTTAGAGAAATTATTTTTTTTACGAACCGCAGAGAGAGCATTACAAATTTTTAAATTTACTATTCTTCTGCCTGAAGAGAGGAATAAGAGAATGAGGAAACGAACCGCAAAGAGCGCATTCGCGCAGCGTCTCCTAGAGAAGAGCGCAAAGATAAGAGAGTTATAAAGGGTTTTTGTATCAGTGTTGTGAATTTTCAAAAAATCTCAACATATAGAGAAAAAAACGGAGTTTCATGAATTAAGACTGTTATGGAAGGATGAAGTGTAAGGTTTCCTGATTCAAATTTGATAGTGAATTTTACTACTTCATCCTTCAGTTGATTATTCTTCAGTTAAGAAAATAGAGTTTGTAGTTGCGGATTCTGGTAATTCACCTTCGTAGGTGGCCGCAAAGGAACCTTTTGGTTCTTTGAGGAAGAAGGCGCACATAAAAGCGCAGACTAAAGCAGCTATACCCATTGTGGAAAACAGTGTTGGAGCGTCGGTTAAGCTAAAAATTGTCAGGTAAACCACGCCGCCAAAATTACCGTAAGCTCCTACATTACCGGCAATTTGTCCAGTGGCTTCCTTCTTAATTAGGGGGACGATGCTGTAAGTTGCACCGCAGCCAGCTTGGGCAAAGTAAGCGGCAAACATTGTAACTGCGATCGCTAGCGGAATCGGCCAGTTACTACTAATAAAATGTGCCATCAAATAGGCAACACCAATACCTGCACTGATAATTGTCATTGTCCATTTACGTGAGCGAAATTTATCAGAAATTAAGCCACCACTAGGACGAGAAATCAAATTTAAAAAAGGATAGGTAGCGGCAATCATCCCAGCTATAACATGCTCTAAAGCAAAAGTTTTTTCAAAGAATGCCGGCAGCATGGAAACAACTGCCAATTCGCTGCCAAAGCTAGTTATGTAAGTGAATTCGAGTAACGCTACTTGACCAAATTGAAAGCGTTCAGATGCAGCGTAAGTTTTTTTGCCAATTAAAAGTTCTCGATTTACCTGCCAAGCTTTGTAACTTTGATAAGCAAATAATCCTGCTAATAGTAACCAAGTCAGGTACATTTGGCTCAAAGTTAGGAAGTGAATGTTCTTTTGTTCTAAGCGCCAAGCTAATAAACCCAAAGCAAAAATCAAACCAAAATTCGAGATAATCATTGCCCAGAAGCTTTTGACACTAGTCACTTCCAGAGAACCATTCTTTTTAGGTTTCTTGTAGACTTTCCCTGTAGGCGTATCTTGAACACTGTTGTAATAAATTACGCCGTAAATAGCTGCAATGATCCCTGTAAGTGCGATCGCAAATCGCCAGTTAGAAGCACCACCAGCGAAAAAGCTCGTAGAAACTGCAATCATCGGTAAGGCAAACTCTGCACCAAAAGCCCCAAAGTTACCCCAACCGCCATAAATCCCTTGGGCAATTCCCATCTCCTTCGGCTGGAACCATTCCGCCACCATGCGGATACCCACAACAAACCCAGATCCGACAATTCCCATCAGCAAACGACTGATAACTAGTTGATTAAAATCTTGCGCTAGCGCCGTCGCCAAACAAGGAACAGCCGCAAACATCAGCAAGATTGAGTAGGTAATTCTGGGGCCAAAACGATCCAGAAGCATCCCAATAATTAGCCGTGCGGGAATTGTGAGAGCAAGGTTACAGATGCCTAAAGTTTTAATTTGCTCTGGTGCTAGATGTAGTTCTCTGCCAATGGTTGTAGCGAAGGGTGCAAAATTAAACCAACAAACAAAGGTGAGAAAGAAGGCAAACCAAGTCTGATGTAAGATGCGGTAGCGATCGCTAAATGAAAATAAGTTTTTAAGCATTCCAATCTTTCTAATTGAATAAAATACGGTGAAGAGGTAGGGGAAGATGAGCCTTTAAGGTCGAAGCTTAAGCCTTTAAGTTCAAAGGTTAAGCCTTGAAGTTTGAAGTATGAGTTTTACCCAATGCTGAATACCCCCGATAAGTACTAGCAGTTACCAACTGAGTAAGGCTTCTTGCTTGAGTTTCGCCCCAAAGTTTTTGATCAGTAAATCTTGCAATACTGGCTGCAAGTCTTCGCATGGTATGCCTTTGGTGACGCAAGTTCCTAAATGAGCATCTTTGCCGACTTTGCCACCCATATATATGTCAACGCCTTCCAAAGTTTTGCCATTTTTGCGAGTTTTAGTTCCCATCAAGCCGATGTCTGCAACTTGGGGTTGTCCGCATGAGTTAGGGCAACCTGTCCAGTGAATTCGGACTGGATTGGTGAAGGTTAAGTCTTCTTCTAAGGCTTTAATCATTGCCAGGGCGCGGTTTTTGGTTTCGATCAGGGCAAAGTTACAAAATTGTGCGCCTGTGCAGGATACTAGCGATCGCGTTAGCAAACCTGGATCAATAGAAAACCTTTCTAGCAAAGACTCTGTTAAAAATGTTGCTAAACGCGAGTCATAAATGTTAGGGATAACGATGTTTTGCTCAACTGTAAACCGGATTTCGCTACTGCCGTAAACTTCCGCTAAACGGGCAATTTCAAACATATCTTCAGCATACAGTCGCCCAACGGGAATGTGCAAACCTGCGTAATTTAATCCTGGTTGCTTTTGTTTATATACTCCGATGTGGTCGCGTTTTTCCCAGTCGATTTCGTCTTTTGCTGCTGCGGGTAATAATGATTTACCTAAACGGCTTTCTACTTCTGCTCGAAACTTTTCTACACCCCATTCATCAATTAGCCACATCAAGCGCGATTTTTGCCGATTAGCACGCGGCCCATGATCACGAAAGACTTCCAAAACCGCTCTACATACAGCTACCACATCTTCTGGAGCCACCCAAGCATTTAGAGGAATCGCCGCTTCACAACGTTTAGCTGAGAAAAAGCCACCGACTAAGACGTTAAAACCGAATATTGGGGACTGGGAATTAGGGATTGGGGATTGGGAAAAGTCTTGCCCAGTACCCAGTACCCAGTCCCCAGTCCCTTCCTTAAATGCTGGAACAAAAGCTAAATCGTTAATTTCAGCATGAACTGAATTGTCTCTTCCGCCAGCGATCGCAATATTAAACTTCCGTGGTAAGTTGCTAAACTCTGGGTTCCCTTCTCCTTTGTTGGTGAGCATATCTTGAATTTGCTGTACCAACTCTCGTGTGTCGTACAACTCATCTGCATCTAACCCCGCCACAGGATCGCCTGTGATATTGCGGACGTTATCCATCCCTGACTGGATAGTGGTTAAACCAACTGCGTGAAATCTATTAAAGATATCTGGTAAATCTTCAATTCTGATTCCCCGTAATTGGATATTCTGTCTCGTAGTAATATCAGCGCAACCATCATCACCGTAACGCTGCACGACTTGGGCTAAAACACGCATCTGATTGCTGCTGAGAATACCGTTAGGCATCCGCAACCGCATCATAAACTTACCTGGGGTGACTGGGCGGAAAAACACACCCACCCACTTAAGTCGATGATCGCGATCGATTTCGTCCATTGCTTCCCACCCCAAGGCGGCAAATTTTTCTATCTCATCTCTGATTGCGAGTCCATCTTTTTGAGCTTTGAATTTCTCGAACTTGTTGAGGTTGGTAGCGGTAGTTGCTGTGTCTGTCATGAGCCTGACTCTCGTTTTAATTACTGAATATGGTGATAATTGCCCAATATCAATCAACCCGTAGTTCCATCAGCTGTTGTATCTACAAGGATTAGGAAATAAAAACTTAATATGAAGCTTAGGGTGGATTATTTTTACTTCAAAGCATTCAAAGCGAAACTCCAAATCCGTGATTAGTTAAGGAAAACTTGTCGCCATTTACAACTTGGAAATTTGTCAAGCAGATTTAGATAATGTTCATGTAACAATTTCGATACTTATAAGTTAAAGGCAGATTTCTGTTAAAATCGTATAAATGGCTACGATTTTTTAGTAATATTGCTTAAAATGGATAAAAAATATGCATTTTTTGCATCAGAGGCAGCCAATGTCTTACGCAAACCCTTTAATGATGAGTATGTAAAGGGGACTGGGGACTGGGGATTAGGGATTGGAGATTGGGTGTCAAGTCGAAAATTATCATGGGGGTTTTTACCCACCACCAAATTTTCAAAAACTTTTTCCCAGTACCCAGTATCCAGTCCCAGAGCGGCGTTCCTGAAGCAGTTCGGTCTTGGGGTCTCCCCAAGTAAAGCAACTGCTCTCCCCCACTAACTTTTTATGTATGGTGGGGTACTTCTGGCCGCAACCTGTTGAAACGAGCGAAGGGATTTTGGATTGCCATAAATCAATTCTGAATCCAAAATTGAGTGGCAGATGTTAGCTAAAATTTAGATATTATTTCAGCAGTTATGAAACGTCGTGATTTTATTAATTGGGTAGGTTTGGGTGGGATAGCGAGTTCTCTACCTATAGCGATCGCAGCCTGTTCTTCTCAAACAACTCCAGTATCTAAGAATTGGGAAACAGTAGGTACATCAGCAGAATTAGATAAGACTGGGCAATTGCTGGCGAAAAATTCACCTGCTGGGCCTGTGTTGGTAGTCGGTACATCTAAAACTCCAAATCTGACAGGTGTTAACCCTACCTGTACTCACGCAGGTTGCACCGTAGGGTGGAAAGCTCAGGCAAAAAAATTCGTCTGTCCCTGTCATGGATCAGAATTTGGGGTTGATGGTAAAGTGCAAAAAGGCCCAGCGACAGAAGCGCTTAAAACTTACGCCGTCAAAATTGAGGGTAATTCAGTCGTAGTCAAGCCAAGTTAAACAATACAATTCAGGATATCGTGAGTAATATCAACCAGCTTTTGGTGCAAGCCCAGACAGCATACGATGCAGCTGATTGGTCATCACTAATTCAATATTTACAACAATTAATTTTAGGGACAGATTCTAAACATCCAGAGATAGTTAAAAATCGAGAATATCTGCTGAAATTAACACTTTCAATGTTAGAGAGGGGAGATTTTCAGCAACGCTGGGAAATCACCAAGGTGTTGACTCACTTGGGAAATATTGCCATCCCACCACTCATTGACATATTAAAAGATGAAGATGTAGAGGAAGAATTACGCTGGTATGCAGCACGGACTTTAGGCGAATTTCAGCACCCAGAAGCGATCGCACCCTTAGTTGAATTATTGAAAACCGATGAGGATGATGAACTCAAAGCGATCGCAGCTACAGCACTGGGGCAAATGGGTAGTGTTGCGATTACTTCATTAACTGAACTTCTATTAGATAAAGATACACGGCTTTTAGCAGTGCGATCGCTTTCCTGTATTGGACAACCAGAAACCATCACACCACTATTGAGTGTAGTGCAAGATCCACAAGCAGCAATCCGCACGGCTGCAATTGAAGCCCTCAGCAACTTTCATGACGAACGTGTACCACCAGTTTTGTTAAATGCTTTAAATGATATAGCCGCCACAGTTAGGCGTGCAGCAGTGCTTGGTTTAGGTTTTCGCCCCGACTTACGCGAAGCATTAGATTTGGTAACCAGACTGCAACCCAAGCTTTACGACTTTAATCTTGATGTTTGTTGTGCAGCCGCAGTTTCCCTTTCTCGCATGGGTTGCGATGAGGCTACGCAGCAATTATTTAAGCTGCTAATATCACCCCATACACCACTACCACTGCAATTAGAAACCATCCGCGCTTTGGTTTGGGTGGGAACACCATCCAGTTTAGAATATTTGCAAACGGCATTTAATCAAAGCACTTCAGAGACACTTTGGCAAGAAATTGTTACAGTTTTGGGGCGAGTGCAAAAGCGGCAAACTACACCAGCCGTAGAAATATTATTGCAAATACTGCGATCGCAGCATCCAGCCATAGAGATTGCCAGCATCAATTGTGCGATCGCGCTATCTTTAGGACAGTTAGGCGAAATGCAAGCTATTGAACCATTGATTTCGCTGCTAGCTGTCAAGAATGCATCGGTGAGACTACATGCGATCGCTGCACTGAAAAACTTGGATGGGGAAGCCACATATCAACAATTGCAGCAGTTAGCAAATAATGCTGCACTCACACCAGATTTGCAACAAGGAATAGCGATCGCTTTAACGGAATGGTAAATTTTTTCAAAGAGTATGCGCTACCTGTGTGCGTTCAGTATTAACTAACTAAATAGTTCTTGGTGATACACTTATTTTAGTCTTTTGACAGCGATCAGGTTAAGCTGGTATCAAAAAAGTTATTCGGTCAACTTGAGCGACATTTACATCTATAGTTTCTGCCTAAACACACATAAACATAAGAGTTATGTCAATTAATCAGAGCAAGCTAGAACGAATTAAGCAAATAGCTGAAGCACTTGGTTGCAAGCATAATAAAGAACATTTAATCCACCGCCATGAGCAAGTGTCTGCACCTTACTTAGTATTCCTACAATCTATGGCTAGGAATGCATTGCTTGTAACATCATTTGCAAGTAATCTATCTCATCGCTTAACTAACCTCCAAACATTTGAAACTAACTTGGTACAGAGTGGTTATAAATTAATTGGAAATTCATCTGGAGATAATTTATTAAATCTTGAACTGGATGACTGTAAAGCATTAAGTGAGATTATTAATTATCATGTAGAAATGGAAAAGGATGCACAGAAAGCGCTTAATAATATGTTTTTAACCTCAATTGTGAGTTGTTTTGAAGTATATATTCAAGATTTGTTATATGAAATTTTTATACACTACCCTAATACTTTACGTTGTAATAAAACGCTCACATCTGATGAGATTATTAAGTATTCTAGTATGGATGAACTTATCTCACAAATGGCACAGATAGAAGCATCTAAGAGTACTGATGGGTCTGCTGTAGAGTATCTTACACGCATGGCAAAAAAGTTTGGCTTTAATAAAATTGAAGAACTTATTAATCAAGGAATTATTCAAGGAGGTATTGAAAAAATTAGTGGAATTCGCAATGTTATTGTTCACAGTGGTGGAGTAGTAGATGCTGCTTACCTTCGACGCTACCCCCAAAGTAGTTTTCAAGAAGGTGACAGCATAAAGGTTAACTTACAGGATATGGCTAGCATCTCAGAAAATATTAGATTGACAGTTGGTATCATCGAAAGTTTAGTTACTCAGAAGTTTGGAGATATTGCTGTTACTGAATGGTCAACACAGTCTGATATGCATCTTGAATACATATTGGACTTGGAAAATTATGCGGTATGACACGGATTGGAGCAGACAGAGAAATAGAGAAGTAGCCTAGAGAAAGTAAGATAATTTATGCGATCAAAGGTAATGAGGAGCAAGAATTATTCCTACATCAGAACAAAAGACGCAGTGCTTTATACTGTGCTGCTGGTTTACTAAGTTTTACTTGCCCATAAATGTGGTTCGTGTAGACGAACGAACACGGAATGTGTTCTTCTTGGCAGGCGAGGAGAATATTATTGAGATATATCCCAATGGCAGATGGAGGTACGTGCAATGAGCAAACCTAACTTTCAAGCAATGAGTCAGAAAGAGTTGCAAGCCTACGTTTTAGCCCATCGGGATGATCAAGAAGCATTTTATGCATATCTTGATAAGCTACACGCAGAAGCTAACTGGGTTGAAATGCCGCCGTTACAGTCTCTAGAGGACTTGGAAAATTATCCTGAATTTCTTGAACGGGTTCGCAACGGATTGTAGCCATAAGATAGCGATTATAAGGGAACTCCAAAAAATAAATTATCCAATTTATAGACTTCACTACGACTTTCCCTCCCCCTGCTAGAAAGCTCCCTGCTCCCCTGCCAAGAGAGCGATGGGATATTTTTTTATTTGGAAGTCCCTAAGCTTGTAACAAACCCTACCAAATTGCGGATAAAAATCCGTTAACTTAATGAAACCGATAAATGTAATTCAGGCTACATAAAAATGCGCCTAGAGCAGTTGCAAGCCTTTCTGGCGATCGCCCAAACCGGCAGCTTTCAACAAGCAGCGCGAAAATGTGGCGTTACCCAATCGACGATTAGTCGCCAAATCCAGGCATTAGAAGCAGATTTAGGAGTAGAACTGTTTCACAGAACAACTCATGCAAAATTGACGCTCTTAGGTGAATGTTTACTACCCCGTGCCCGCAAAATTTGCCAAGAGTGGCAGACAGCTACAGAAGAATTAGCTGATTTAATCGCCGGAAAGCAACCAGAACTTTGCATTGCTGCGATTCATTCCCTGTGCGGATCTTACTTACCCCCAGTGTTGCAAAAATTTTGTCATGATTATCCAGATGTGCAATTGCGGGTGACTTCATTAGGAAGCGATCGCGCCCTGAAAGTCCTCAAAGATGGATTGGTGGATTTAGCAATTGTAATGAATAATCGCTTTTTAACCACTGGTAGAGAAATGGTGGTAGAAGTACTTTATGATGAACCGATAGAAGTTCTAACCGCAGCCAATCATCCACTAGCCCAATATGAATGCGTTCCTTGGTCGGAACTAATTCGTTATCCCCAAGTGGTTTTTAAAGATGGTTATGGGATGCAACGCTTAATACAAGATAGATTTGAGCGAATGGAAGCTACACTCCAAGCGGCTTTAGAGGTAAATACCCTAGATGCCTTCCGGGGAGTGGTACGCCAAGGAGAACTGATAGCTATGCTACCTCAATCGGCATTAGTGGAAGCTCGTCTTGACCCTACCCTGGCGATTCGCTCCTTAGCTAGCAATAATACTAGTGGTTTAGCAGATAGTTCCAGTTTGACTCGTCGGGTAGTTATGGTAACAACTCAAGATCGGCTGCAAATTCCCCCCATCAAGCACTTTTGGCAACTCGTGCGCGAAAATATCCCATTACAAATTGACCAGCAGCGATCGGCTTCTTAAGTCAGTAAACCAAAAAGTTTTTTTCTTTTATATAGAAAAACTCAAAACCCTGATGATTGTGAAGAGTAGTTATTAAACATTGCCTAAAATGAGGCAATTTAGGCAATGTCCAATTGCTTTATAACGCAAGAAAAGGATTGTAGCTGATTCAGAAAGTACTGCCTAAGTTCTGTTTTAGGCAAAGTTTGTCAAGTGCGTAACTTTCTGCATGAATGCTACTAAAACCCCGACTACGACTGTGGAACCCACACAGAAACAGAACCAGCATTGCATCGAAAATCAGCCCAGCCCTGATCATTCGTTGTGACAGGTTCGCTGATATGTTCAGTGATGTCAATGTAAGTGCTGTTAGGTTGCCCAACTTCCATCCACTTAGTCCCCTCTTCCCCATTACTCAGAACAACCGCCATACCGCCAGGATGTTCTTCATCTCCTAAGCGTGTCCAGCCGATTGTATTAGCGTGATCAAAGTAATCGTATTGGTCGCCATAGGCATAGGTTTGACGAGCGTGCAAAAATTTATCAATTATCCATTGATGACTATCGAGCCAAATCTCGTACTCATTGCCATCTGGGGCTTTATCCTTGTAATTAGCACCATAGTAATCCGCATAGAAGATACAGGGATAACCCTCACTTCGCAGTAGGATCAACGCATAAGCCAACGGTTTGAACCAGCTTTCTACTACAGACTCCAACGACTGCAAAGGTTGAGAATCATGATTATCTACTAAGGTGACGGCTAAAGCAGGTTGTTGTTGCACCAAAGTGTTATCAAATATCTGCCGCATGTCGTAGTCATTGCCTTGTGTGCTGGCAGCGCTAAAGTTATAGTGCAATGGCGCATCAAACAACATCACATTGCCATCGGTGATGTTAAGAAAATGGTGGAGCGCTTCAACTTCATAAGACCAATATTCACCAACGGCAAACAGATCGCGACCTGCCTTTTGGCGACAGTGAATCAGCCACTCTGGGAAAAAACCAGCTCTAACGTGTTTAACGGCATCAAAACGAAAGCCATCTATATCAGTGATTTCTACAAACCACTCACCCCAGCGATTCAACTCCTCACGCACTTCTGGACTCTCCATATCCAGATCGCATCCCATGAGATAGTCGAAAGCGCCTTTTTCTAGATCAACGTTGTCGTCAAAATGTTTATCTTTAAACAGATAAACTGCGTTCTCACCTTCGTTGTAAACGTTGTAATCAACTGCGTCGAAGTGCCACCAGTGCCATTCCATATCGGAGTATTTGCCCTGGCGACCTGGAAAGGTAAAGTGAGTCCATACTTTAATCTTTTGCATCTCACCGATCGCGTGGTTGCGATCGTCTGGATTATAAGGCGTTGCTTCCACCTCTTCTTCTTTGTCTGCACCTAACTTGTGGTTGAGGACAACATCAGCATACACTCGAATGCCAGCTGCTTTTGCCGCCTTGACAGCAGCGATATACTCGTCTTTTGTGCCGTACTTTGTCCGAACTGAGCCTTTCTGGTCAAACTCGCCTAGATCGTACATATCATAGACCGCGTAGCCGACCTCGTGGCTACCCCCTATTCCTTTATAAGCTGGGGGTAGCCAAACAGATGTAACACCTGCATCAGCTAAGTCTTTGACTTTATTTTTTAACTCATTCCAAAGATTACCATCTGGAGGGATATACCAATGGAAGTACTGCATCATTACACCATTCAGTTGAGCCATCTGTATCCCCGTAGTAAAATTTCCGATAAATTGTGATTTTCAACACAAAGACTGTACATGAAATTTTATTTTTTGTCTCTAAATAGAAACAAAAGTCTATTAAAAATTGAGATCAACTCATATTGTTTTCTTCTGTGAATGCTAGCTCTTCAGCTAGGTTTTTCTGGAGTGCTTCCAATACCGCGATCGGGTCAGCAGCTTCCTGCATCAATTCAGCTTCAGAATCATGCCGATTTATCACATTAGGCAAATCGGTACGGAGTTCTTCTAATAAAGCAATAATCTTGGCAATTTTTTGCTCGGAGAGCAGATTAAGCTGTAGCATTAATTGCGCCCGTTGTTCGGCAAAGTTTTCTTGGCGAGTTTGTCGCACTAGCACTCCGGTTGAAATCACCAATGCAGCTGCGTCTAAGCCTTGATCTGACCAGCTAAACGAGGGGAGGTCGAATGGCAAAAAGGGATCAAAAAAACTGCTAAAAATCCACAGAGCCAGTATGACTAGCAAACTATACATAAATGTCGCTCGCCCAAAGAATGTAGCGATCACTTCTAGTATCCGCTGGTGGGCGGGAATATCTCGAACTTCCTGGGTATGAAGTGAACTAATCGCTTCAATATTTTTTGCAATCGGGTCTGGTAATGGAGCCGTGAGAACTTGATTTCGAGAAGCTTTCAGGTTGAGTTTGTTAGCAGCAGTAAAATTTTTGTTGGCTGTGTCGTTTGTTTTTTGTGTCATGCAGCAACTCCTGAATCTGGATGTTACTCGATTATTGCTTATCTTCTAATACTGTCAGTAAATGGATCTTAAGAGGCTGAATATCTGATTACACCGTGATTTAATTATAATGTATAATCTGGTACATATTAATATCATCAGTTGATTTTTTGAAATTTTTCATAATTATAATTTAGGTAATATATAAAACTATTAAGCAAGTAAATTTAATTAGAAAAACTCCAAAAAATAAATTATCCAATTTCACGCCCATCAAAACGACTCTCTTCTCCCCCTGCTAGAAAGCTCCTTGCTCCCCTTCCCTAAAAGCGATGGGAATTTATTTATTTTATTTGGAAGTCCCTAGTGTAGGCGTGGCTCACCGCAAGCATCGCTCTTTGGGAAAAACTTTTTGGTTTACTTTAAGTCTCATTAGTTATTTTCTACAAAGGACAATGGAGAAATGACAGTGGACAAATAGAGAAGTCGAAGCGCCGGCTTTTGGCGATCTGAACTTCTCCTAAGGGAGACGCTACACGAATGGAGACAAAGGACAAATGAGCAATATATTTAGGGAATTCCTGCAAAAAGTAGGTAGCGGAAACCACACAGGGGAGAATTTAACTCGCGCCCAAGCAGCCACCGCTACTAAAATGATGCTGCTAGGTGAAGCTACACCAGCCCAGATCGGAGCGTTTTTGATTGCTCATCGAATCAAGCGTCCTACGGGGGAAGAGTTAGCGGGAATGTTGGATGCTTATGAGGAACTGGGGCCAAAATTGCAACCAATCGTCTCTGAACGACCAGCGATCGCTCTTGGCATCCCTTATGATGGCAGAACACGCACAGCACCAATTAGTCCCGTAACAGCTTTACTACTCGCCGCAGTTGGACAACCAGTGGTGATGCACGGTGGCGATCGCCTACCAACTAAGTACGGCTTACCCTTAATAGATATTTGGCAGGGTTTAGGAGTCGATTGGACTACCCTACCACTAGCAAAAACCCAGCAAGTGTTTGAGCAAACGGGAATTGGCTTTATTTATCTACCTCAACATTTTCCCTTAACTAATAGTATTTGGGAGTACCGCGATCAACTTGGTAAACGTCCGCCATTGGCGACAATGGAGCTAATCTGGTGTCCTTATGCTGGGGATGCTCACGTAATTGCTGGGTTTGTGCATCCGCCGACAGAAGGGATGTTTCAGATAGCTTTGGGGCTGCGGGGAGTAACAAAATTTACATTAGTGAAAGGATTGGAAGGGAGTTGCGACTTACCGCGCGATCGCAGTGCAATTATTAGCTTATCTTCATCCGTAGCATCCCAAGAGGTAGAACGATTGCACCTCGTACCGCGTGATTACGGCTTTACTACCAAGAACGTACCCCTTGGAACTACTGAAGAATTAGTGGCGGATATTCAAAAGGTTTTGGCAGGTGAACCAGGCGAACTAATGCAAACAGCCTTGTGGAATGGCGGATTTTACCTATGGCGGAGTGGTATTTGTCCAGACATGCCAGAGGGTTTAGCTAAGGCAGAAGAATTATTAACCAATGGTGCAGTAGCAGCTAAACTCCAAGAACTCAGCCAGTTAGTAAATTCACTCTCAGCAGCATTTGTGCCAGCGTAATTAATTACGAATTACGAACTTGTACTGAGCTTGTCCTGGCTTGTACTGAGCGAAGCCGTTGGCGTTCGCGTTAGCGTCTCTGAAAGAGAAGCCTCTCTAAGAGTTGGGCGTAGTCGAAGTAAGTCGAAGGAAGCCGAAGTATTACGAATTACAAATTATTTCGTCAGCTAGTTCTCCAAAATAGATTTTTGTTGTAACCAATCCTGACCCACTTGAATACTAATATCTGATCCAAGGTTGCCAGTACTTTCCACACGCACTTCGCCAAACCCCAAAGTGTTGCGAATTGATTCAGCACTGTCACCATCTCCTTGCTGGGCGACAATATGAGTCACCTCTAGAGGTTCACCCCATGCCTTGGCTACATAGATATTGCGATATCCAGATTTTTCCAAGGCTCTAATCAATGGTCGGAGGTTAGAGCGATCGCCACCTGTACTATCTTGAATTGCTATACGTAAAGAGCGTGGATCAGTCGCACTCCCCAGTTCTTCCTGTTCTGACTCCAAACCAAAGTGTTGAGCCATCAGTTTAGCAATACCATTTTTGTTAGGCAACCAATAGCTAGCATCAAACTCGCCTTTCTCGCTAAAGCGACCTGGTAGCATTAACATTTGCATATTAGAGCGGTTTGTTCGCACCCCAAAACCCATTAGCGCCACTAACTCTTCAACCGTCAAGTTGGTATCAATGTGGTCTTTAACTACATCCAGAACTTTAGGTAATTGAGTTACAGTAGCTGGGTTGAGTGTTTGATCCATCAAGGCACGAATCACCATTTGCTGCCGTTGAATCCGACCAATATCTCCGAGTTCGTCATGGCGAAACCGCAGCAATTGCAGTGCCTGATCGCCATTGAGATGCTGCTTACCTGCCTTTAAATTGATGTATAAATGCTGAGAATCATCTTGATACTTCATATCTTTGGGGACGTAGACTGTTACACCCCCTAAAGCATCGATCAGCTTGGCGACTCCCAGAACGTTAATTCGGATATAGCGATCAATTCCCGCGCCACCTAAGAGATTACTGACGGTTCTGGCAGTTAAAGCTGGCCCACCTTCAACATTGGCGGAATTAATTTTTTTCACCCCATACCCCTCTATTTCTGTGCGGGTATCTCTGGGAATGGAGAGCATAATTATTTTTTTCGTCTCTGGATCAAATTTGAGCAAGAGCATGACATCGGAAAGACCATCAAAGGAGTTTACCTGGGGCAGGTATTTGAGGTTTTTGCTTTCTTCAGGAGGGTTTTGGATATCCGGGGGAAGTACGCTCATCCCCATAACCAAGAGATTCACCGGGCGAGTTAATTCTGAAAATCGCAGTACACCTCCAGAAATGCGATCGCTATCAAAGACCGCCTCATCCTGTGGACTTAGCTGGGCTTGTTGCAAAGGCGTACTGGTCAAAGACACCGCCAAAAGCGCCCCTGCTGTTGCTGACACCATTGCAATCCCACTCATACCTACCCAAAACCATAGCCAACGCCCGGATTTCGAGTTATGGGGAAGGGGAATTCTTTTACTGGACTTTGAGGCTTTTCCCGACTGGTTTTCTTCCGCCGAACTTCTTTGAATGGTCACAGACTTCCTCACACTTACTCAATAATCAAATTCGGTAAATTTGCAAACTAAAAACATCCAAACAAATCAACCCATAATAACTAACTCTTAATTATCAGTGCTAATTTTTTTAATGCAGTGTCAACCACAACACTTATAGCAGCATTTTTCCTTCTTTTGGGCCAACCTAGAGATGTTTTACTGAAGTATGGCAATAATAAACTGGATTTGACTACATATATAGATAAATCAACAGTAATTTTTTAGTAAATAGGTAAAACTACTGAAAACTTCTCACCTGAAAAAATTAAGATAAGTACTTTCCTAGTACTCGTTCGGCTAAGGTAGTAAACCCTGGTAAACGCCCAGATTTGCCCTGTATTAGGCGCCAAATCAACCAGACACTTACTAAAAAGTAACCCGATGTGAGAAAGCTATTCAGGATAAAAAGACGTAGCCCAAAAAAATCTGAAGTTGCTGCTCCGGTAGCTAATAATAGATATCCCAACAGCCAAGTAAGCGCCAAAGTAATAGACATACGACTAATAGCAAGTTGTTCCCGACTCCCTTGGCCCCGATAGAGAGTCCACAAAGACGGAAAAAAGCCGATGATTGGAATCAAATGTAAAAGCAACTGTGTTTTGGGGATTAGGTATTGGGCATTGGGTACTGGGGATTGGGTACACTTCGACAAGCTCAGTGCATCGCTGGGGATTGGGTACTGGGGATTGGAAGCAGACAAAGGAGAGACTTCTTGAATAATTCTTCCTTGTCCCCCTTGTCCCCCTTGTCCCTCTTCTTCCCCCAGTAAAGAGTCCCCAGTCCCTAGTAAAGAGTCCCCATTCTCTTTCGGTTCAAAATTTTCCATTTGGGTTAGTCTAACTCCTAAACTAGAAGGATGAATAAGACTTATATAGTTAGAGATAATAATCTGTAAAGAAAGATTTTATTTAGTTCTATCCAGCAATCAGCTTAAAATGCAGACACGCAAGCTACTCGACTGGTGGCAAAAATTTACACCAATAGCGCGAATCGGGGCGATCGCGTTATTCCTGCCGCTACTAGTTCTAAATGGTTGGGCACTTTCGGTATTTTTTAATTATTTCCATTCTCTCATAGTCATTTTAGTTGGAGCCTCAGTGCTAGCATTTCTGCTCAACTACCCCGTGAGCTGGATGGAGCATCATGGTGCTAGGCGAGAGCAAGTCGCTATTTTAGTATTTCTCTTGGCTTTATCGATTTTATTAGCCTTGGGTGTGACACTTTTTCCGTTAGCCCTTACCCAAGCTCAACAACTGGTGGCTCGTTTACCAGAGTTAATCGACTCTGGGCGCTCTCAGTTAATGATATTAAACGAAAAAGCTGAGACTTATAGTTTACCGATTAACCTCGATGCTCTGGTAGTGCAAATCAACGATCGCGTCAAGGGACAACTGCAAGCGATCGCTGGACAAGTTTTAAATCTGGCAGTAGTTACAGTCACTAGCCTGCTAGATATTCTCTTGACGATGGTTTTGACTTTCTACCTTTTACAGCATGGAGGTGAACTGTGGCAAAGTTTAGTCGAATGGCTACCTAATAAATTTCGCGATCCTTTTTCCAAAACAGTCCGCCTAAGCTTCCAAAATTTCTTCATCACCCAGTTGATTTTATCTACCTGTATGGCATCAGCCCTGATTCCTACCTTTTTGTGGCTGAAAGTGCCATTTGGTCTACTATTTGGCCTAACTATTGGTTTGATGGCTCTCGTCCCCTTTGGCGGTTCTGTAGGTATCGCCCTAACTACACTACTGGTAGCGCTGCAAGATTTTTCAATGGGTGTGAGAGTCTTGATAGCAGCAGTAATTGTGCAGCAAATTCTCGAAAACTTAATTGCCCCCCGAATTTTAGGCAGCTTTACTGGTTTAAATCCAGTTTGGATTTTAATTTCAGTCTTGACAGGGGCAAGAATTGGCGGACTGTTGGGTGTAATAGTGGCAGTACCCACAGCTGTTGTGATTAAGACCGCTTTAAGCGCCTTGCGTCCTGGGAGCCTAAGCAGCGAGACAGACGACAGCACCACTGGGGAAATAACTGTACCCATTGCAGCAAACGATTCTCCGAAAGCTGACGCTAAAAACACTCTGAGTATTTCTGAAGCAACATTACCTTAAGGAGGCAGAAGGCAGGAGGAAACCTCTTCCCTTCATGGGAGAGGTTTGAGCAATAACATATCTTTATCTCGTGCTGTGCATCTCGAAAAGAATGTTTCTAACTTTTTGCCCACAATTGGGCTTGGTTTGTACCTTTCTTCCTTCTGCCTGCTCATTGTGGGTCAATGATAGAACCCATAAACAAAACCCTTCCCGTCTGATTATCCCTAATGGCACAGAAGAAGGGACGGTCAACAATCATTTGGAATGGTTCTGGTTCCTGTCTCAAAGATGTTAATGCTATTCCTACTGAAGTAGCCGCAGCCGCTTCAGTGCCTTCTTCGTTCACTTCAACAAAAGTTTTATGCTTAACTTCGCTGATGCTAAGATTTTTACCCATGCCGGAAAAATTGGCTTTGCTGCTGAAAGCCTCTTCCATGCCTAAAGTTTTTAAGGCATCATTGAGAGTAACATCATACTCACTTTTAAAGCGGGGTAAGCGAATAAACCCTTTTTGTTTGCTGAACTGAGTTATCCATTTATCCCAGTTCTCAACACTCAAGTTTTGATAGAAGGCTTTCAGGTTAGAGTTCTGTTTCGGCAGGAAAATATAAAAGCTAAATTTACCATCTTTGCCGTAAGGTAAACTAACTGCCTGAAACTGTTTGCTTTCATAGTATCTATAGTCACCACTTTGTGACATCATCGGGTGTTGTTTTGGCTTGCCAGATGTAGTATAAAAAGGGTATTGAGCAGTTTGACTTTTATCAAATTCTTTGCTCCATTTTCCTTTGAAATATATGGCATTAATTAAAAACAACACCTGACTGGGTTCAATTTTTTCAATTATCTGATCGATTTTGCCATTAGTATTCTCTTTTACCCAGTTATTGATAATACTAGGCGCTTTGGAATCTTGAAAATTTAAATTGCTGACTTTAGCTTTATAAAAATACTGTATTCTTTGGATAAAGTCTGGCTGAAAGCTAAAATTTTGCTTTGCCCAAAGTGAGTTAGCAATCTTCAGTTGTACTTTCGGATCAGAATTGTCTAAAAGCTGCTTTAATGCCGCCGCGTAAGAAGAGTTGATTTCTGATAGATTCAGCCCCTGTAATTCCAGAGTTTTTGCGATCGCTAGTTGAGTCGTGCCACTAGCGCCGTTGTAGGTCATAGCTAAAGCGATCGCAACACTCGAAGGTGAGATAAAAACATTCTTCTGATCCCGATCCTTTTTCAAAACTTCTGAAAACAGTTTGAAGCCAAACTTATTGCTAGACTCAACAATTTTTGTATCAGTCTTGAGTGTTTTTTTTTGCAATGGAGTTTCTGGCTGAGGTAAACCAGATTGGGCAAGGGCACTTTTATTACTATCAACTTGAGAATACCCTAATACACTGCATAAAACAACACTTGCGGCTGCCATAGCATAGCGTCTGCCTAGACTAACACCGTAACGTCTTTGCATGAAATTTTCTCTCATACTACTATATTTCTGCGGATTCATCTTACCACCTCACTTGCCAAAGATTCCCAATCTGTGATTATGGTTGACGCAGACACTGTGTCAATGATTAACTATTGCATTTGCTCCAATAGAAAAATGGGACTGTTACAGAAACTGTAACAGCAAGTTAGTAGCTGAGAGGAATTAAACACAACTTATTAGAGTTGCTAATGACTAATTGAGGCGGCTATACAGACGAATCATGGAAAATATCGAGTTTTCGGAGTTTTTTATTTATCTATAAAAAGTATTTTAGACTACCTAATCACAAAATAACCAGCGCTCTTGGTTTTTAAAGATAAAATCACGCTTTTCAGTTCACGAAATAACAAGCTTTTTTAGTGACACACGGCTGTGCTACCTTACAGGAGAGTGTGGTAATGAAAAACGCTGTAAGGTTGACACAGATAACAGTTGTACTGTTTTGTTTCAATTAATAGGTACACTCCACCAAGCTAAACTATAGGGTTGAGTCACTTCATTTAATTTTTGACGAAACTGGACGCGGATTTTGTAATCGCCAGTAGCAGCAACGGGGCAGAAAATATGTTCTACACTATCGATTTGGCTGATTGAGGAGCAAACAGCACTAGCATCTGAATTTTGAGCATTAGCTTTTACTAAGTATAGGTCGAGATTATTCAAACCGCGATCGCGGAAATTTTCGTCTACGTCATATCGCTGGTTTTTATTTTTATCGTTGAGTTCTACCAATCGATCCCAACTTAAAGTAATAGCAACAAAACTCCCTTGCTTTAACGGTTTTGCTAATATATAGTCAACAGACGTTCCAGCATTGACTGTGCGATAATCCCAACCAATGGCAGGTACAGCCGTTGATGGCTGCCATTGACCACTACTAAATTGCTGATAAGCGCGAAATACATTTAAATGACCCGCTCCCATTTGGGCATCCAAGGGAATTTTTGGATCTTTATAAGCATCAGAATCTAGCCAGTTTTTATTTTGTTTATCAATTAGCGTCCGGCTCATTCCCAACAGCAAGCCATCACCGCTATCTTGGATTTTGTCTGCTGAATTCAGCAATACAGCTTTCATTACTTGATGATGGCGAGCATCAATGCTCCAGTGTGGTTGTTTTGTCCGTATCTGTCGGTCAGCAAATTCTTGCAACAGAGCAACACTAGCCGTAACTTGAGGCGCTGCAAAACTGGTACCTGTAACCTTGTTCGCTTTGCCATCTGGATTGAGTAAAGGAATATTATTCCCAGGAGCAACTAAACCGATAGCACGACGGTCACCAATATTAAATTCCTTTCCAGCTAGCCTTCCGCTCACTCCTTGGTTAGCACCCGCCAGATTAGCCACATCTACTTTATTAAAAACCCCCCCTCGGCGAGATGAAAAAGCCACATTTATTCCGTTAAAATTATCTGTAGGAATAGGAATACCTCCCTTACCTTGATTGCCTGCGATCGAATACAAAACATCATGAACGCGACTAGACCAATCAACACATAAAGTTAGTAAAGCATTGCCGTCTAAAGTAGCCTCTGGTCTAGGATCGCGGGTCAGAGGTTCACCGAAGCTAAAGTTAATGGCCCGGACATCGCCACCATTTTGTAGAGCTATGTGCTGGGCTGATAAGCACTCTTCTGGCTGACCCATATTTTTAGTGGAACCTACCGCAGACGAATACAGTCGCGCTCCCGGAGCAACTCCCGGCAAAGCTTTGTCTTGACTCACCATCATCCCAGCGACATTGTAAGCGTGGGGGTCAACACCACTATTTGATTTAGCTGGCCCATTGCGTAAGAACACCGCGGCTATTGATATAGCACGATTTTTAGACACCGCCTTATCCCACCCAAACATTCCAGGCCGGCCAATTTCCACTTGACCAATAGCAATCTTGCGACCGATTAAATTATAAGGAGCTTGGTGTAGCCTCAGAGCATCAATGCCATTAGTTCCTAGAGCAGATTCTAAAGCCGAAGCAATTACCGGGGCACTCAGACAAGAAGCACTTAATCCCAAAATTATCCAGGTTAGTTTTTTAGTCATTTGTTATTAGTCATTAGTTCATTAGTCATTGGTCAAGAGTTAGAAGTTATTATTCTCCCCCATTCCCCACTTCCAAAAAATCCGGGGTCAAAATTATGAGTCTTGCTCAATGTTTTGTTACAATGCTTACAGACGAGGACGCTTAAAACCCACTAGCCATGACCCAAAACCGATCTCAAAAGCCCATTGTAATTGCTCCATCTATCCTATCAGCCGATTTTAGTCGTCTGGGTGACGAAATTCGCGCCATAGACGAGGCTGGAGCAGATTGGATTCATGTTGATGTAATGGACGGTCGTTTTGTACCCAATATTACGATAGGTCCTCTGATTGTGGAGGCGATTCGTCCGATTACAACCAAGCCACTAGATGTCCACTTGATGATTGTGGAGCCAGAAAAGTATGTAGAGGATTTTGCCAAGGCAGGTGCTGATCATATCACCGTACACTGCGAGCATAATGCTTCCCCACACCTGCACCGCACCTTGGGGCAAATTAAAGAGCTTGGTAAGAAAGCTGGAGTTGTACTTAATCCTGGTAGCCCTCTAGAGCTAATTGAATATGTTCTAGATTTGTGCGATTTAGTACTGATTATGAGCGTCAACCCTGGTTTTGGTGGTCAAAGCTTTATCCCTGGTGTATTACCCAAAATCCGCAAGCTGCGTCAAATGTGTGATGAACGCGGTCTTGACCCTTGGATTGAAGTGGATGGAGGACTCAAGGCAAATAATACCTGGCAAGTTTTGGAAGCGGGAGCTAATGCAGTTGTCGCCGGTTCAGCTGTCTTTAACGCTAAGGATTATGCTGAGGCTATTACATCAATTCGCAACAGCAAGCGTCCTACCCCAGAATTAGCTAAGGTTTAATTGATTTTTGGATTAATTATTCTCTAGAAAAAGTAGGGTGGGCAGATTGCTCACCCTATTTTTATTTACACATAAAAAACTGGAAGCTATTCAAATTTTGAACTTCCAGTTGTTTCTATATAAATTGAAAATTTAGAAAGCAGGATAATCCAGGTTGGGAGGACTAGGATTACAATAGTCGAAAGAGAAGCGTATGACCTAATAGTTCTACCAGCTACGACAACGATTTTACCGTAACTTTTCTGTTTCCGTTCCTGTTATTGGTGTTAAGCGTTTGCAATATTTAATTAAAGCAACACCAACCACAGGATAGAAAGTTTTATTAGCATTACTCCCATCGTCTGCAGTCGATGAAAGCTGGGTAAAATTTGGATTGGGGAAATCCACCTCTCCAAATTCTCTTTGCTGAGACTTCCTCAGAAAAAGAACCACCAGTAGCAACGGTTGTATTGTTGGTCTTGGTATAGGAGTTATTTACTCCATGAAATGCTGACTACTTTTGTAATCAGTTTGATTGATTTCATAGTCAGAACTAATCATTGATTTTATTTATTAAAATTAAATTGTTTGCCGCCAATCACCTCTATTTTGGTTGAAGTTGTAGTTGTTATTAGTTTACCAATCTCGTCAGTATATATTTGCTATTTTGGCAGATTTTTGCAAAAAAATATCAAATTAATCACTGCTATATAAAACCTACCATGCTATAAATTTTAAATTAGCATAGTAGGCTCTCAGACACTCAATCAACTTTAGGGCAGAATCTGTGGATTCCAAATTGTTTTTAATTCACTCCACAGCGTTTCAAGGAAATATCTTGGCTACCTTCTGGTTTTAATGGCGATTTTTTTGATTGATGTTCGTTAATTGGCTGTCCCAATCTCTGGTCTAAACTACCACCACGGATTTCTGTTTTTTGCTTTCCAACCACTTCAAGATAAGCAGGTCTTGAATCTTTCAGCATTTTTATATTTTCACTTTGCTGTTGTTTTGTTCTGTTGGTTTGAGAGTTTTCTTTGAGCAATCGATTGTAAGTACGGTACGGAATGTAATGGAGAGGATTATAACCAGCAAAACGTAGCATTAAAACACATGCCCAGGAGTACTTTCCAGCAATAATTGCTTCAACTACTTTGTCAAATTGTTGAGCCTTGACTGTTGTATCTAAGTTACTACTAATACCAGCAATGTCTTGATTCATCATAGTGTTTAGTTATCTTGGATGAAGTAAACTAGTTAAATTTCTGCGATTGTTGATGTTTCAATTGAGGGTTACAAACTGCACTAACCTTTTTGCAGCTGTTGAATCGCTTTCAGGTAATTATCAGCAATTTGGCGGTGTTGGATATTGACGAGGGATAAAAATCTATAAATCAACAGACGCGTACATAATTTTCCCAAACTCTGATTGGCTCTCGTAGCTTTGAATGGTAAAGATACAGGCTGAAACTTCTCTGCTGTTTAAGCTTTACCTTGGTGCTATTGAGCAGAGTTTTAGTAATTTTGGCTGATAACTCCCCTAGTAAACTAGTTTTGGCAAGAGCTAGCTTGTAGTAGGGATACAAATTATCTAGATTCATTCCTGAACTGTCCCCTTGGCTTGAGGTTTCGACTGCATTTGACCTGATGATTTTTTTCATGAACTAACGTTTGATTAAAAACTTGATTGTTTTTAATCAAGTTTGTTGGCTGCTCAGTCCTAACTATCCAGATTCTCTCCGATGAATTGAGGAAACTGTACTTATAGCTTGTTAGTAACTGAAAGGTAAAAATTTATCTTTTGTCTTCTCATCTGACTGGTAGGAAAAAAGTCTCGGCGTAGCTCTTGGTAGATGCAGTTTTGTCCTCTAAAACTTTCTCAACTCCTAATTCAATAAACTTTCTCTGTTAAAAGTGCTGTATTTATTACTACTGCTGAATTAAGCATTTTCCGGCAAATTTCCATAGTTTTTTGAGTAGTGGTAAAAATTTATTTATCTTTTATCTTTAACAATGCCATTCGTATTTATACTATTTTTTTTCGTTAATGTCATCTACTAAATTAGTAGATTTTAAGCTAAATTTACTAAATGTATTTAGATACGTACTTGGGGATTGTGCAACTTTTAATTTTGTCCTCCCTTGCTAATTAATGAGGGGTATGACCCCCCATACAATCTCAATTTAAACCCTTTATTATTGTCGAGTCGCTAGAAAATACTACCATTAACTATGATGTAAAACAACTTCTAAAAATAAGAAAATTTCAATAAGAAAAAACGTTCGCACCCATAGCATTGAACATATTTTTTAATAAGTTCAATGAAAAAATTATATATATTGGTTTTGTATTTATTAATTTACAATAAATATAACTTTAGCCTATCTAAATAAAATCACTATAAACTGCTTGTGAATTATTTCATGATTATCAGTTAGTAATGATAAATAGCTTAGTT
>NZ_CAXTNP010000011.1:0-58563 GCF_964245575.1 uncultured Nostoc sp.
CCCCAGTCCCCTGCTATAAATAGCAAATGCTACAAACAGCGATGCCTGCGGCGGGCTATGGCTACGCATTCTCAGAAATTCGCTTATAGGAACTTGTAGTAAGAACTTGTTATCTTTAACACCACAGCTTGATTTTTGCTCAAATTTATGCACTCTCCCTTACCATCATCTGTATTCATACTTGTATTAGGACTTGCCATAACTCAAACCTTTGGATGCACAACTCATAAAGATAATTCAGCGATCGCTCAAACTTCACCTCAGCCAGCACCCCAAGAAATCGTGCAACCAGGAGAAGTTCGACCTCTACCAGGCAAGTTGAATACAATACCCGTTTTTAACAGCAATAGCCCAGAATGGATTAAAACTGAGGGTATTTTACTTTCTACCTTTCCTACAAACGGTAAAAAAGTTCCAGCAGCGCACCTCAATTTTCCTTTGGAGGGACGCTTTGACTTATTCGCCCACCACTACAGCCACACTCCCAAGGATTTACAAACGCTATACCTGGGCGTAATTCTGTATAACCCTGGTAAAAAATCTGTAACAGTGGATGTATTGCAAGCAGCGAGTTATTTGATGCAGGATGCGCCTTTTGTCACCTTATCCCCCTACATAGAAAATAACGATGGTAAGGCTTACTCAGGGCCAGGCGATGTCTAGTGACAAGCCGCTAAGAGCGTCTACGCGCTGTTGGTGATGTACTCCGAGGTGTTCGACAAGCTGATTTTCCCGCAAAACTGATAATTCCGCCAGGAAAAAGTCAGATGTTACTAAATCATCCGATTCCTGTACGAAATCTAGAAAAGCCGGTGAATGGTTGCTCTAGCTTTATGCGGTTGCGGAGTAGCGATCGAGTTTATGTGGCAAGTTTAGCAATGTTTGCCAAGAAAAATTCTGATGATACAGAACGCCCACCGACTCTTGCAGAATGGCAAGCTTTACTAGATACCGGGAACTTTGCCGGGCCGCGAGATAAAACCCCTACTCCTCCAAATGCTACCAGTGGCGCACTGATTTATGGGCGTGTAGCTGGTGTGTCTAGTGGTTCCCAATGGCAAGCAAAGTTGGTGGATAATCCCCAAAGCCCAAATCTGACTATTCCCCAGCGTGGCAAAGCTATTTCTTATGCTTTAGACACATTGCTCAGTGGTCGATTGGGGACTCAACAAATCCAAACGGCCAAAATGCTGGTACGTTATCCAGATACTGCTTATGAAGCACATGGTAATTATGGGGTGGAATATAAACTCACCTTACCCTTAAGCAACAATACTAACCAAAACCAGACTGTGACTGTTACTTTAGAAACTCCTTTGAAGGAAGATAAATTATCCCAAGGTGGTCTGCGTTTCCGTAAACCATCCCTAGATTTTCCTTTCTTCCGTGGTACAGTGCGGCTACGCTATTTCGATGACCAAGGTGAACAAAAGACGCGCTACATACATCTATGGCACAGAACTGGTCAGGTGTTAGAACCGTTGGTACAGCTTGTACTTCCACCTTCGACTAAGCGGATAGTACAGGTAGATGTGATTTATCCGCCAGATTCGACACCACCGCAAGTGCTGAGTGTAAGAACTTTAGAAAAGTGAGAGAATTTTTCCTGGGGTTTTAAGCCAATACGTTTGGGTTAAGCATTTTTCTCTTCTCTGTGTTTGCTGTGCGGTTCGTTACAAAAACTGACTTTGATAAAAAGTTTTAGCCTTAACCCAAGCGTATTGCTGTATAAATCCCAAATCAAAATAGCCACAGCCAAAGTGGGAGAGTAAGCAGCAATAGTATAGCCCCAGCAGCTAGGGCTGTAACTGCCAAATCGCGATCGAGATTGAATGCCTCAGCAATTACGAGTGTGGCAAAAGCTGGAGGCATGGCCATTTGTAAGACAATTACCTTTGCGATCGCCCCAGTTATTCCAAACAGTGGTAAAATACTACCCAATATCAAGGGAACTAGCAGCATTTTGATTCCTAAGCTCATCCCTACTTGTGGTAAACTACGCCAAGATTTGAGTAGCGCCAGTCGCATTCCAATTAACACTAAAGATAAAGCTACACTACTCCAAGCAAATTTTTCTAAGCAAAATTCCACGACTGTGGGAATTGTCACCTGCCGAAACAGCAAGCCAAATCCGAAACCCCACAGGGCAGGATTAATTAAGATCGGCCTAGCAATCTGCCAATGATTATGGATACCACCGCCAAAACGCGCTGCTAGTAACACACCCAAGCCATAAGCTCCTGGGAATGAACCGAGCAAATCGTAAAATAACGCCCAGGCAAAGTATTCCTTGCCTACCATTGCTAAGGTAATCGGAAAGCCAAGATAACCTGTATTACCCAACATTGCTGCTAATATCAAGCTAGCCTGAGTTGGTGATTGGGGAACAGTCTTTTTAAAATAGGCTTGTGCTTTAATTCCTAACCAAGCTAAAAATGCTCCGAGTAAAATGGCGAGGTAAGCGATCGCAGGTGCAATCCAAATTTGCCCCGACAAGCTAGATTGATGCAAAAACGATACTATGCTTATGGGTACTCCCACCCAAAAAAGAAACTGTCCCAAACGTGTAGGAACTGTCACAGGAAGTTTGCGTCCCAGAATAAAACCTACCAGGACTAATCCTCCCAGCTTGACGTATAGTTCTAAAAGGTTTGTCAAGATTGCGCCTAAGAACCACAGATGTAAAATGCTACCTGTTACGTTTACTTTTGTCCAGTGCAAAATCTGTTATGGCTATCCCACAAAAACAGGAGTTTACCCTTGAATAAGGCAGGGTTTTCTGGAAAACCGCAAAACTCATCGAATGACCTTGGTGATGATATTCCAGTGGCTGTACGCGATACCCCTGATGCAACACCTAAATTTTGGTTGCAACCCCGAATTTTGCTGATTGGGGGAGTTGTGGGATTTGTCTTGCTGGCTTTAATTAGCGGTTTTTTATATTTCGTCACAGCATCCAAAAAAACCGCCGATTCTCAACTTTTACCAGTTACTTCTACTCCTACAACTCCAACAGCATCTAATAATTCCAGCGATACTGTGTTAGGGCATTTTCCCTACCCAGAAGCCCCTGAGTCAGAACTAGTAACCATCTCTGCAAATAGGGGCATCAGAATGCGTAAAGCTGCTGCCCAAAAGTTTGAGCCGATGGTAGCAGCAGCGCGAAGTGCAGGTGTAATTTTAGTACCACTTTCTGGCTTTCGCTCAGTCAAAGACCAAGATCCGTTGTTTTTTGATGTCGGTGCCCAACGAAATCAAACGCCAGCACAACGAGCTGCCCTCAGCGCTCCTCCTGGTCATAGCGAACATCACACAGGTTATGCTGTGGATGTTGGAGACGGAGCAGTACCAGCAACTAATCTCCAAATTAACTTTGACAATACCAAGGCTTATCTGTGGCTGCAAGCAAATGCAGCGCGTTTTGGCTTTGAAATGTCATTTCCTAAAGATAATGCTCAAGGCGTGAGTTATGAGCCGTGGCACTGGCGTTTTGTAGGCGATCGCAATAGTTTGGAAATGTTCTACAAAGCCAGAAATTTGAAACCCGCTAAGATACCTCAATAAAAGTTGAGCTAGAGATTACTATCTTTTTATAAAGGAGTTGCTTGTGTATCATTTCTGAATAGTATGATATTGAGAAATGATACGCAAAATTAGGGACTTCCAACAAAAGATCCGCTTTTTTCCATTCCCCTGCGCCTACTCTGAGTCACAAGTTATTAAAACTTGGAAAAACTAACTGCGCTTACTGAGTATTCAGTTCTGCCGTGATACATCGTGAATCTATGACAGCTGTCTTACCAGCAGAGCCACTAACGCGCCAGTAAGGTGTAATGGTGTGGGTTCCAGAAGGAATTGGCACAATAGCAATTACAGCGCGACCTTCATAATACTGTTGATGGTTGGCAAGGTTACCTGGCCCATAAGTATCTTCTCGCGGAACTCCACCATCAATAGAGTAAGATATACGTACCTCCGCAGCATCATCTATACCAACGTCTGCACTTACGTGGACAATAGCATTGGTAGTAGAACCGTAGTTAGTAACTGTGGCACTTAATCCCGGAATTGGTTGAAAACCATTAGCGGGAGTTATACTTGCAAAATCAAATGCACATTTTCCTTGAGATGCTGGAATAGCTTGTGTCGGTAACATACCAACTACCATGTAGGTTAGTAAACCACACATACCGATAAGCATTATAGGCTTTTTCATTCTTTTCGTACCTGTATTTCTCTAATACTCTCAACGGTTTTTGGTGTGCAAGTAAGTGCTAACTTTGGGCGTGGTAAAATAAATCAAACACAAATTATTATGTATTTGAAAAGATTGATTTGGCGCTAAATCAGGTAGTATTACGCTCTCAGGTATTGAAAATAAAGTTATTTGATATTTGTATCAAGTATTCTTAATAATTCTATATACTTCACAGCAGGTGATATAAATGGTTGCGTTACAGGTCACGACGATCTAGTAGCAATTATGCAGAAAAGCAATCAGTACTACTGACTGATTATCATCCAGATCAAGCCTCGGCTTACCAAAACGTCTACCACTTACAGCTATTTATCTGAAAACTGCTGTAGTTGGCTGAGATTTTTCTTTGACCAGAGTGATGGAATAGCGTTAGTCTCCAGTGCTATGTCCTGAACTCTGAGTTTTAGCTTCTGATGGGTCAAGCTGAGGTTTTTGATACTTACCTGGATACTTATGCTGAAAATAAGCTTCTAGCACTTGTAAAACCATCGGGCCGCAAATAGTACCGCCATGTTCGCCAGTATTTTCGCCAAACGCCACAACCACAATTTCTGGCTTATTACTGGGGGCATAAGCACCAAACCAAGTATGATTTGGGCGACCAACACCAGCTTCAGCAGTGCCACTCTTGCCAGACGCTGGGGCAATTGTGGGCACGTCCAAGCGCTTACCAGTACCCTCACTCACTACCTTCCGCAGTCCATCGCGGAGAACTTTGATAGTTGTCGGCTTCATATTTAAGGATTCTCGCCAACTTTTTGCTTCTTCGTTGTCTTTGAGCAAATGCGGCTGAACTCGATACCCACCATTAGCAGGGACAGAAAACATAATCGCCGATTGCAGGGGTGTGACTTGCAAAGCACCTTGACCAATTGACATATTAATGGTGTCGCCTACAGTCCAAGGTGTTTTCAAAATTCTCTGCTTCCATGTTTCATCTGGAACCAAACCTTTTGATTCTTCGTTGGGAAATTCAATGCCAGTTCTTTGACCAAACCCGTATTTGCGACTCCATTCGATTAAAGTTGGGCCACCGACTTTTCTACCAACTTGATAGAAGAAAGTATCACTACTCATAGCGATCGCTCTGGGAAATCCTAATGGCCCAAATCCGGCGTGGTTCCACTCACCAAATGTCACCCCACCAACGGTAAGAGAACCAAAGGTCTGTAATATTGAATCAGGAGAAAATTTACCTGATTCCAACCCGGCTGTCGTGGTGACAATTTTGAAAGTACTGGCGGGTGGAAAGGCACTCAGGGCACGATTGACCAAGGGATGATCTTTACCTTGCAGGCTTTCCCAATCTTTCTGGGAGAGTTTTTGTTTAGAGAAAATATTCGGGTCAAAGGTAGGGTAAGATACAAGTGCTAAAACGGCGCCGTTATTCGGATCAATTGCTGCGATCGCACCTCGGTGATTTCCCAAAGCTTTTTCTGCTGCCTTTTGCACATCCAAATCTATAGTCAGGTGCAAATCGTTACCAGCTTTTGCCTGTTTCTCCCCCAAAACCCGGATTGGTCTACCAGCACCATCCACTTCTACCTGCTGACCGCCCCATTCACCCCGTAGAGCTTTCTCATAAGCCTTTTCCACCCCCATCTGACCGATTACATCTCCAAGTCGGTAGCCTTGCTGCTTCTTGTCCTTTAGCTGGTCGGCGGTTAACTCTCGTGTATAACCTAGTACATGCGCCAATTCTTTACCGTGGGGATAATAACGTACAGAATCTGTATTAATTTCCACTTCCGGGAGTTCATTTTTATACTCCTTTAATGCCGTGATTTGTGCTTCATTTAGATCGCGGGCAACTCGGATGAGTGAAGAAGAATTAGCACCTGCTTGTTCTAATTTCTTTTCCATTTCATCTTGGGGAATGTTGAGAATTTGCCCTAGACGCGGGCCGACTACAGACCAAGAAGGCTTAGTATGTGCCATCGGCCACAAATATACAGAGCTAGGATAGCGAGTAGTGGCTAAAAGTTTACCGTTGCGGTCAAAAATATTTCCCCGTTCTGGTTGTTTAAGAATCATCCGAATTCGGTTTGCTTCGGCTCGTTCTCGAAGTTTTGGCCCTTCAACAATTTGCAAATATGCCAAACGAGCCTCAATACCAGCAGTCATTAATACAGTAAATACGATTAAAAATATTGATTGGAAACCACGTCCAACGGTACGTGTATCTTTTTTGCTGCCAATTGATGGGAATAAAGACATAAGACAAATAATGATTCCAATAGCGGTATTATCTGTATACAATTACCCTAAACTCATGCCAAATACTGAGTATAAAAGAATCGGGTGAGTATATTCTTGAACAATTGTTTTTGGCGGATACAATAAACCAAAGTGTCAAATCTAGTCTGCCCAATAGACTACTGACAAAATCAGGTAATATCACGGCATTCTACTGAGAATTATGGCTCAAATTGTCATGCAGAATCAAAGGGGGATAACAACTTTTCAGCCACTTGATGTTGAACTGCGTAATGTATTCAAGTTTTTTAACCAAGAACCAGCAGTACATGGAATAGATTTGGATATCAGACAGGGAGAATTTTTTAGTATTTTAGGCCCCTCCGGTTGTGGTAAAACAACAACACTGCGCTTAATTGCTGGCTTTGAAATCGCTGACGCTGGCAAGGTGTTGATTCAGGGTAAATCTATGACTAATGTGCCGCCTTACCGCCGACCCGTCAATACTGTATTCCAAAGTTATGCTCTATTTAACCACCTGAATGTCTGGAATAACATCGCCTTTGGACTGCGGTTAAAAAAAATTCCCAAATCGGAAATTGAAGCTAGAGTCGAAGAAGCTTTAAGAAAAGTGAAAATGGATAGTTTGCGATCGCGCTTTCCCAATCAACTTTCTGGTGGTCAACAACAACGTGTCGCCTTAGCAAGGGCCCTAGTCAATCACCCCACCGTCGTATTACTGGATGAACCTTTAGGGGCGTTAGA
Organism: uncultured Nostoc sp.; assembly: GCF_964245575.1. Taxonomy (GTDB): domain Bacteria; phylum Cyanobacteriota; class Cyanobacteriia; order Cyanobacteriales; family Nostocaceae; genus Nostoc. The sequence continues at coordinate 7,220 of NZ_CAXTNP010000011.1, forward strand.
TTTAAAACTACGTAAAGAAATGCAGGTGGAGTTATCAAATTTACACAAAGACTTGGGATTGACCTTTGTGATGGTGACACACGACCAAGAAGAAGCATTGTCTTTGAGCGATCGCATTGCCGTGATGAACCAAGGCAAAATTGAACAAGTTGGCACTCCCAGCCAAATCTACGAACGTCCTTGCACATCCTTTGTTGCTGATTTTATTGGTGATACTAATTTATTTAGCGGTGAAATTGTAGCGGTAGACTCTTCTAATGTTAAAATTTCGACAAAAATGGGACTCTCAATTGTCATTAGCCGCGCTGAAGATACACCATCTGAATTATCACAAGCAGTGGTAGTCTGCGTGCGGCCAGAAAAAATACAGCTTTCGCTTTATCCACCCAATTTGCCAACTAACTGCTTTGAAGGACGGGTTGTCAATGTTATGTATTTGGGCACACATGTTAATTATGTTGTGGAATTAACAAATGGCATTAGCATAAATGTGTTGCAACCTAATACTTTTGGCGCTTTAGCAGACCGCGACACGCCCATCTACGCTTGGTGGGGAGAAAATGATTGTTTAGCTATTAGTCAATAGTTATAAGATTCAATAATTGAATAAGACCTTGCCCTAAGAGGCAGGGGAGCAGGGGGAAAGATACTGTAATTGACCTGCCACAAGGGTTTCAGCAGCCCTAAATTTATTTATGCCCAAAAGTAAAAATATTTGTTTCGAGATGTGTAACACGAGAAATAATACGTCCAAACTTTCAGAGCCAATACATTTATGTATGAAGATTTCCCCCCAGCTAAGAGCTCCCTGCCCCTTTTCCTCTTGTTGACCCTGTACTAGGAAATTAACCCATGTCAATTTTGCAAAGAGTTCCTTGGGTGTCCCTGGCGTTAGTACTGCTTAGTTACAGTACTTTGGGCTGGGTAATATCTGAAACACGCGCTTCTGTGTCTGTGTGGCTGGCGACTGTCGTTGCTATCTTGCTTTTAATAGTAACGTTGACCATTCCTTGGTCGAAAATGACATATTACTTCAGTATTTTGCTTAAATCAAATACAAGGTCTTTCGCCGTTGCCGTTTTAGCAGCTTTCTTGTTCTTTATTATGATTGCCTGGTTTCGGGTATTTCTTGATACTTTGCTGATCGTTTCGGCAACTATATTAGTCAAGATAGACTTTCAAACAGCAGGTCTTAGGGAAGGGCTAGCCTTTTTAACTGCGTCTACCTTTTCATTGACCGGTTTGGCCTTGGGTGCGCTAATCTACAAGTTAATATATTCTTAACTTTCGCTAATGCTCAATAAACTCTTTTTAACCTCTTAACTCTGTGTTCTCTGTGTCTAATAAGGTTAAATAAAATGCTTTTAAACTGCCCAGACGCAAAGAAGCCAGTGCACCCTTGCGGTTAAGAGACTTGTTCGCTCTTAGCGTTAAGGCAGGGTAGCAACTGGCGCGGTGCAGAGAGAAAAAAAGAGATTTTACCAGTCACCTTGAAAGGGCTAGTCCTATTGGTTTCAAAATGCAGGCTGTTCAAACAGCAGTACAGAGAGTAAAAGATCCATGACAAAAATTGATATCCAACTAGTAACCACTGCTTTTGTTGCCGATTCTCCTACTTCCTTTGCTCCCCCCTTAGTAGTTAATCCCCAACTACAGCCAATAACAGCAACCAGCACACCAAAAATAAACCCTTTTAGCAAAATAATAAACAAATCTGACGGTTCTAAAAAATTTCTGACTGATTCTAAAAATGTTTCGGGAAAAATTTTGTAAAAGTATGATGCGGCAAAAACTCCGCCGAAGATGCCCGTAACTAAAGCCAAAATCGTCATCAAAGGCATCATTAAACTACAAGCAATTACTCTAGGAACTACTAGATAATCAATTGGATCAGTTTTGAGCATATAAAGTGCATCAATTTGCTCTGTGATTTGCATTGCACCTATTTCTGCTGCAAAAGCAGAACCTACTTGTGCAGCCATAATACTAGCGGTCAAAATTGGAGCCAATTCTTTACAAAAAGCTAAGGCAAAAGTACCTCCCACAGCATTGACAGCTCCAAATCGGATTAATTCTCTTGCCATCTGAAGAGTAAAAATCATTCCTGCAAAACCACTGACAAGGAGAACTGGAGAGATAGAATCTGGCCCAGCAGTCACCAGATGTTGCAGAATCTTACGATAGTAGGTTTTTCCTTGGAGAAAATGTAGCCACACTTGACCGAAAAGCAGTACTGCTGCAAAACAGCGTACAATCCAACATTGCTCGAAATTTGTTTTTATTCGCAATTTTATCGCCCTTAAGACTGACTTTTATTGCAATACGCTTGGCTTAAGGATTTTTAGTATTGATTTTAGTATGTAGAGACTAGCAATTGCAAGGTCTCTTGCATTGGATTTGGGGCTTAACCCAAACGTATTGACTTTTCTTGCACATATCTTATATCAATTCTGCAAAATAAGACTAATAAGACTATAGATACAAATGGTGAAAACCTAGCCTGATGTAATCTGACTTTCTTAATTACGTAGAGTATTACGAATTGGTATTTTGGTGTAGAAATTGATTTCATCAAATAAATCCTTAGGTTAATATCATTCCTGCAAGAAGAAATGATATTAACCTAAGGATATGAATAAAAATAAAATGTTTTGATTTTGACTATTCCCGAAGTACATAGCCTACACCACGCACCGTATGAATCAAGCGTTTTTCATTATTTTCCTCTAGTTTTAGGCGCAAGTAGCGGATGTATACTTCGATGATATTGGAATTACCCATAAAGTCGTAACCCCAAACTTTTTGTAGAATTTGGTCTTTAGTAAATACCTGACGGGGATGTGAAAGTATATATTCCAATAAGTCGAACTCTTTAGCTGTTAACTCAATTGCCCTCTTACCCCGGTAAACTTGGCGAGTCCGGTGATTTAAACTTAAGTCTTTAAACTGAAAAATATCTTGATCTGTTTCTTGAGTGCGGCGTAGATGAGCGCGGATTCTAGCTAGCAGTTCCTCTATACTAAATGGTTTGACTACATAATCATCAGCTCCTGCATCCAAACCTGCCACGCGATCATTAACTTCATCTTTTGCTGTCAGTAAAATTACTGGTATGGAGATACCAGTTGCCCGCAACCGACGACAGATTTCCAAACCTGACAGCCCTGGAAGCATCCAATCAAGAATGACTAAATCTGGCGATAACTCCCGTGCTAACGTTAAACCAGCGATGCCATCATGTGCCACGCTTATATTGTAACCTTCGCTACTTAGTTCTAGTTCAACAAATCGTGCCAGTTTAACTTCATCTTCAACCAAGAGGATATTTGCTGTCATATTTATGATTTTAAAGTGGACAGGGTGATAATCAAAGTGTTTACTTTAACCTGACTATGACTAGCTATGTAAGTAGAGTGATGGTAAACACACTCCCTTCTCCTAATTTTGATTGCACAGATACACTACCACCCATACCCTCTACAAGTGTTTTAACAATGGATAAACCCAAACCACAACCGCCAGTAGCATGAGAGCGGGATTCATCTACGCGGTAAAATCGCTCGAAAATACGTGTTTGGTGTTGTAAAGGAATACCATAACCTTTGTCACAAACTTGAATAATTGCTTTGTTATGAAACTGATTTAACTTTAAAAGTATAGGCGTATTAGCTTCAGAATACTTAATAGCGTTATCAATCAAATTGAGCAATATTTGTTTAAAACGGCTGTAATCTATTTTAACTTCGATGGGATAAGTTGTTGACTCGATTGTAATTAAGCGATCGCTATATTTTTGCGCCATCACCACGACTTCTTCAACTAAGTCATTCAACACATAAGATTTCATCTGAAAATTCAAATAGCCACTATCTGCTCGTGCTAAATCAAGTAAATCTTGTAGCAAGCGAATGGTACGCTCGGCTTCGGAAGCAGCAGTTTCTAAAGCTTCTTGTTGGATTTCGGTTAAGTTATTCTGCCGTCGCAACACGCTTCGTAAATAACCATGTACAATGGTTAATGGTGTACGTAATTCGTGAGAAACATTACTCACAAATTCTCGTTCTTGCTCCCAAGATTGCGAGAGGCGCGATAACAACATGCTTAAAGTTTGGGCTAATTCTTTTACTTCGCTGGGTGCATTATCAACATATAGTTGTGCTTGTCCTAAATCTTCTATAGAAATGACAGAAGTCATCTGACTTAGCTGGCGCAGTGGTTGTAGAGAACGTCTAATATAAAATGCACTTATCGTTATTATTACAATAATTGCCAAAATACAGCTAATATTCAAATTTTGCAGCATTGCCATGAACATTGTCTGTTCACGAGTAATATCATGCGCTACAAATAGCTTACCCAGATACTTACCCTGCACTTGCAAAAGACCACTACTGATAACAAAGTACCTTTGATTAACTTTGTAAATTTGTGGTTTAATCTGCATATTACTAAGGGACATTAACTCAGTCACCGTAGAGTTAGATAACAAATCCAAAGTAGCTGATTTTATTAAAATTTTATGATTAGGACTTTTTAACCATAAAAATAGGTTGGTATTTGCTAAGTTATTTATAGCTTTTTGCAATCCAGTTTCCGGTTGCATCATTTCACTGTAAAGTTGTACATCACGCGGCAAGCGCTCAGTGATTTCTTCTATATTATGCTTACGACTATCAATCAAAATTTGCTGCATTTTCCAACTAGTCCATGCAGCAAAACTACCTAATATTAAAGTTGAAAATGTAGCAATACCAATGGTTAGGCGTAATTGCAATGAAAAAGGATCAAGATTTAGCCAAATATTTGTGGGTTGCTTCACTTTTAGTTTTGTCTAGAGGATTGACAATATTGTTAGTTATATTCATTATTGATTTTTAGGTAGAGATTGTGGCTGGACTATACAAGATTTAGTATCACATTTTTGCTCATAGAGCATATTGATATAGCGTTCTTGCCAAGTGAGTGGAACTTCTAACAATGAGCGCGTTCCTGTTATTCCCTGCCCGATAAATAGTAAAAGAGCAAGGGAACTAACAATAATGTGAACCTTACGCCAGCGATTGGTCTTATCTTTATAAATGTCTGGCAAAATGGAGAGTGAAATAATCATCAGCAGAGCAGAGGCTAGCCCATAATAATAGTGGGAGATATACCATTGGTCAGTTTTGCGGTAGATACCATCTTGACATCCAAGCACCACTAATCCCATTCCTGTGAGGGTTGCAAATATGGCACGCCAGTTTTTCTGCTTTGCCTGATAGAGTAAATACAGAGAAGCGATCGCAGCCATAAACAATAACCCAATAAATACTACCTGAAATGGTGCTTTCATCCACAGTTTATTTTCTAAAATATTACCAAAAATATCGTTGGCAAATGCTATTAAAACAATACCTACAACTGCTCCAGTTAGCCAGCGACCCAACTGAGTATGCTCTTGTCCTACAGTGGCGGGAATTTTACTCTTACCTATGGCTAAAGTTTGCAATCGGCGTTGACGGACTTGTAAAGCGCGGTTGACAATGACGCCAATTAAAGGAAATACTACGAGTACAGCGATCGCTGGATGTAACAACAAGATAGCATCTCTAAATTCCATATTTAACCTCTCTTCAAAAGTTACAAATTAGTTTTTATCGAACAGAATTCAGGAGTCAGGAGCAAAGCCAAAGACGCTCCTGAATTCTTATTCAATTATTTATATCTACCTATTTATAAATAAGGATTACTTGACCTCATCAGCCTCAAACTTTGGTACTTTACCTTTTTTAACCGCAACTACTACATCAAAGGTAGAACAGTATGAAAAGGTCACATTATTGGCTTTATTGTAAAGATTAACGACCATACCTGCACCACCGGGTTGAATACCTAGCGGTTCAAGATCACCAAAAAAGAAACGACGTAGTTCATCACCACCACCAAATTGACCCTTATGCTTGATAACCAAATCAATCTTTTGTTGAGTAGTTAAACCTGTAACATCTTTCTTTTCTGCGGCTGATGCTTGCACCAGTGAAGGACTGACAATTTTAAGTGGAACATCCCAGACTGTTAATATACCAACAAGAGCAACACTTGTAAGCATAGAAGAAGCAATTTTCATTTGTTTTTCCTTGTGTTGAAGTTTCCCGATGAACTAAAGCATCTCATCTGCTACTGAAGCTCAAGTGAAATCAATCTAGTAATTGTCTGAATTTATCCCTTAGAAAAATTTAGTTTAAACTCAGCATATTCTCAGGAAATTGTGAGATTTTCAATCTCAGCCTACTTTAAGTGTTTTCTCAGATTCATCTCACCTGAAATTACCCAAGTTAGCAGAGTATAGTAAAAAGCATTTTTTGCAACAGTATTATTATGAGCAGACCGAGAAGACGGCATTCTTTTATCTATAAAATTCCCGGTCAAACCTATCTCTGGCTAGCAATTTTAATTTTTGGAGCCTCTAGTGCAGTTACCCGCAAGCTGACACAAATTGGCGCTCAACATTTCATGAATGGTCGAAATCCGATTTCTTTATGTAATGTTTTATTCGTAGGGAATCTATGTGCATTGATAGTTATGTTACCTATTTATCGGCGACAGTGGAACAAAAAGGCTTTGCAGCAACTGTCAAAGAAAGATTGGTTGGCGCTGATAGCAGTAGCTATTTTATCAGGAGCGCTTGTCCCTGGCTTAATTTTCCAGGCATTAGCATTAACAGGGGTGAACAATATTATTTTGATAGGACGCTTGGAACCACCTCTGGCTATGGCTTTATCAGTCTGGTTGCTGAAGGAACGGGTAAATCGTTGGGAAGTTGTAGGAGCGATCGCTGCATTTGTCGGCGTTACTTTAACTATTCTTCTGCAACCCTCACAAACGGCTACGATCAACATGGGTGTTTTAAGATTAGGTATTGGGGAATTATTGGCGGCGATCGCAGCCGTGGCTTCAGTAGTTTCAACGATTATTCTTAAAGAATGGCTTTCTGATATCCCAGCAGGAATCTTGAGTATCTTTCGTACTGCTCTAGGAACTGTAATATTTTTCTTTAGTGCTTTAGTTCTCTATGGCAGCGACCACTTTATGAATGTATTTTCACCTTTTTTATGGCAGTGGATGCTTGTTTATGCTGCTGTGATTGTGGTTTTAGGTCAATCATTTTGGCTCAAGGGCTTGAGAGCTTCTACCGTATCGGCGGCTTCCTTAGCTGGCTCTTTTACTCCAATTGTGGGAATTTTAGCAGCTTATTTGGTATTGGGTGAAGTCCCTACCTTTGCTCAATATATCGGTGGTAGCTTGATTTTAGTTGGCATATTCCTGGCCCAATTTAGTATTCGTTTTCAGATTTATCGTAAAGTTGCAGCTCAAGTAGAACAAGGTATGGGATTTAAAGGGATTTAAAAAGTAGAGACGCGATGAATCGCGTCTGTACAGGAGTTAGGAAACGCGATGAATCGCGTCTCTACAGGAGTTATTTCTTCCTCATTTTCCCCTTTGAGCAAAAAGGCCCTGGTGAAATGATATGCAGCTTTTTTAATTCTTCTCGGTGGAAAACACGCGCCAGATAATAAAGACCGTAAAACCTAGATATGTGAATACTGTCAGCCATTCTTGCCAGCTACCAAATTCATTATTCATCAGCAAAAGCCGGAAAATTAATATTTTTAGATCCTACACGCTGAAGCTGCCAGTCGCTTGCTGTATTTTGGGAGATAAAGGCTACTCAAAAATTTTTAGCGAATTTTCCGGAATCGATAACAGCAAAGTGGTATCACTTATCAGAGCATCGATATTATACTGAACCTCTATAACTAACCTTCGGGGAATATAGCCCCATTGTTTACGCTCAAAAGCCTGGTCACTAAGACTGGGCTTTTGATGTTTATACCAATAGTAATTACAGATGGGTATCGGAAAAACTAACCACAGAGGCACAGAGAACACAGAGAAATAAGAGTTTGAGAGTTTTTATGTAAGTCAGGGTCAGAGCGATGCCTACGGCTGGCTACGCCTACGCAGCACTTGTTGAAACTGTCCGCGTATCAAATAAAACTTTATTCTAGAAACTTTTAAGAGATTTTATTGGTCTGGTTTTCCAAATTCTGCAAAAATCAACCAATGTCATCTTCTGCTCAAGGTATTCCCGGATTACCCGATTTGACGCATCCGATTGAGCTTGTCCAATTTGGAACCCAGGCGCTCAAAGCTTCACTGTTATTGGTATTTTTGGTTGTAGCTTTGGGAGTTGCGATCGCACTGATCAGTTTTTCTCTACGTCGAAGCCAGCCGGAACAAGTTACATTCATCGGCGAATGGGCTGTTGGTTATTCTCAACTATTGCGAGGATTACAGCATTTAACTCTGGTATTAGTTCTGTTAGTACCGGGATTTTTTCTCTGCTCAACTTTAAGCAATCGCTACCACTACTGGGAACAAGGAAAAGTAGCTCAAGTGGCTCAAAGTGTTGCAGGTGAAAGGCTCGAACAATTTGCGCCGCAAGTGCGCTACTCTATTCAAGAGCCATACTCTTATAACACTCAAGTCAATGGCAAGATTGTTAAAGTAAACCAGACGCGAGAGATTACCCGCTTCATAATGCTGGCTGGTTCGCAAATTCAAGTCAAGCTTGACCAAAGCGTAGATGTTCCAGGTCGCAGCTCGATTTATCAAGCAAATTATACTGCCGATTATAAAGTAGTTAACCAACTCAAGGATATTAATAATTTTTTCTTTGAAGCACCACCACCCAACGGCTATACGCTGCTTGCTAGCTATAAAGTCGAGCGTGATGGGACTAGACTACAACCAACCAACGCGGGTAATTATAATTTTCCCTTCCGCTTACAACCAGGGGAAGAAACCACCTTTCGAGTTACTTATCAGGCTCAAGGAGGGCCACGCTGGGTTTATAGTGCAACGGGACAGTTGCTTTCTAACTTCCGCCTCACAGCAATTGCTAACTTTGCTCCGGCTGATTTTGCCAGTGGTATTGTACCTAATGAAATTAAAGTTGACGGACGCAGTACGCAATTTACTTGGAAATTTGACGATAATGTTTCAGTCAAAAATCCATTTGGAGTGTTTACTAACACTGAACCTATTCGTCATACGGGCGTAATTGGGCGTCTTTTATTGTTAGCACCAGCAATATTTTTGTGGTGGATATTATTGTTATATTTGTCACTGCCAATGAGTTTTAAAAATGTTGCGATCGCTGCTAGTATTTTCTTTGCTTGTCTATTGATTTTGACTTATCTATCTCGCGTCATCAATGCTCAGTTGGCTTGGACTTTAATTTCCATCATCTTACTGTTTCTGACATGGGGATTGGGGGCAAGTCGCAGTGCTTCCCTTGCTGCTATTATCTGCACTATTGCTGGAGCAGTGCTACCCGTCTTTGGCTTATTAATACCGTTCAGTGGACTAACTCTCAGCCTCGCGGGTTTGCTTTCAGCCGTCTGGTTAGCAGTTCGTCACTGGTATGGTTGGTACAGTTTGCACCCAAAAGACCAAAGATTGTAGGGCTGTAGAAAAATGCTAAATATAAAGTGATTCCGCTATGATTAGCGAAGTTTTAGCAAATAGCACTTATGGATAACGATTTACTGGCTTTTTTTGCGGCGGCTGGGTTACTCGTCCTCTATCTCATCTTTTCTGCATTGACTGAAATGGGAACTAAACTCCCTTGGAAGAAATAAGCAGATGGGGGGATGAATCAAAGGATTGACAGTTATTAAAATCAAAAAAATGTAAATTTAATGCATTAGTCTACTTAAAAAATTTACATTTTTCAACCTGATTGGGTTTGGAAAAAGGAATAAACATCCTTTAAGCTAAGTTAATATACTTATTGTTCGAGGGAGTGCCAAATGCCCGATCCACAGAAGAACCAGATTAAAATTGAGCCAGCAACCCTCGTATTAATTGTGTCCCTACTAATATTCTTGCCTCTACTGTTTGTTGGTTTTTTATCGCAGTGAGCTAGTGAAGAATACTCAACAGATATATTATCCCGACGTTTTTCATAAAATGTGAACGAGTCGCACTTTGCATTACCATGCCATCTTAGCCCAATCTCCTGAATTATTAATGCATCGACCTGCAATGGGATTGTATTGACTAACAATGGCATTGTGTCGCCTGACAATGGCATTGCATCGACTAACAATGGCATTGTGTCGCCTGACAATGGCATTGCATCGACTAACAATGGCATTGTGTCGCCTGACAATGGCATTGCATCGACTGACAATGCGATTGTATCGACCTGCAAAAATTAACCTACTCTTTCTTTAATTTTTGGGATAAGTAAAAAGAGCAAGTATATGTGAAGTATCAGCTTTGTTTTAATTCTCAAACAATGTTAGCGCGATGCTTACGGACGTTCGGCGAGCGCTCAGTCGAGCCGCCGGCTACGCCTACGCTCATTCTATCAGGTGCGTTAAGCTACTATTAACGCACCAAATTACGCCAAAACTATTTAGGTAAAACTTGCCGTAGTGCTGCTAAAAGTTGGTCAACACTTTCCTTGCGACTATTAAAGCCCATCAATCCGACGCGCCAAACAAGACCCGCTAGTTCGCCAAGACCACCGCCAATTTCAATATTATGTTCATTGAGTAACTGCCGGGCGATCGCTTTCCCATCTACCCCTGTTGGAATGCAGACAGTGGTAAGCGTTGGCAGTCTATACTGCTGCTCAACGTGCATACTTAATCCTAAATTCTCCAATCCTTCCCAGAGATATTCTACGTTTTTCTGATGCCGTTGCCAGGAGTTTGCTAATCCCTCTTCTGCAAGCAAACGTAATGCTTCCCGCAATGCATAATATAAATTAATGGGTGCTGTATGGTGATAGGTGCGTTCAGCGCCCCAATACTTACCCAGTAACAACATATCCAAATACCAGTTTGCAACTTTTGTTTGGCGCTGTTGCAATTTCTCAACCGCACGCGGACTCATTGTAAAAGGCGAAGCACCAGGTGGGCAACCCAACCCTTTTTGGCTACAACTATAGGCTAAGTCAACTCCCCAAGCATCCAAAAACAAGGGGACACCACCCAAACTTGTAACTGAATCAACTAACAACAAAGTGCCAAATTCATCACACAAATCAGCGACACCTTCCAATGGTTGACGTGCGCCGGTGGAGGTTTCGGCATGAACTAGAGCTAAAATAGTTGGACGATGAGTTTTTAATGCTGTTTGGAGTTCATCAAGGTTGAAAACTTGTCCCCAAGGTTTGGTAATGGTTCGCACATCCGCGCCATAACGTCCAGCCATATCCACAAGGCGATTACCAAAGTAACCAGCTACACCAATCAAAACCACATCACCAGGTTCTACAGCATTGGCGATGGTTGCTTCCATTGCGGCTGTTCCTGTACCGCTAACTGCAATGGTGAGTGGGTTTTCTGTTTGCCATACGTAGCGAAGCAACGACTGAATCTCATCCATGAGTGCGAGAAAAGCTGGGTCAAGATGCCCAACAGGTGAAGTATTCATCGCCTGGAGAACTGTAGGATGGGCATTGGAGGGCCCAGGCCCCAACAGCAGACGGGATGGAATTTCTAGCGGTGTGAGTTGCAAGCGCCCAGAGTCGTTTATTGAAATTGTTTGCGTCATAATCTGTCTTCGCTTAGACCATACTTACCGGATCATAGAGCGAACGCATCACCGATGTTTTAGTGAATCTGTCATTTGCCAGAAGATGCGATTACCGCAAAGTATTACAGTGATTCAACCAAATGTGTGAGAGTATACTTATTCACTTACCCGGAGACATTATTATGGTTTTTGCTGGCAAACGACCAAATAATTTAGGTATTAGCAACGGTAAATTAGCATCTTGCCCTAATTCTCCTAACTGTGTTTCTAGTCAAAGTACAGATGCAACCCACAAAATTACACCACTGACTTTTACATCTACCACAGAACAAGCGATTAGTAATCTTAAACAGATTATTGAGTCCTTACCAAGAACTAAAATAATTACCGAAAACCAAGATTATTTATATGCAGAATTTAAAAGTGCTTTACTGGGATTTGTGGATGATGTAGAATTCTATTTAGACCTGAATGCTAATGTTATCCAAGTACGTTCAGCTTCACGCTTAGGTCAAAGCGATTTGGGTGTTAATCGTCAACGAATAGAAACGATTAGATCCAAGTTAAAATAATTCGTAATTTGTAATTCGTAATTGAATTAGTTAAAGATTTATGCCATAGTGATGCATTTTTAAGCTAAATAGTTAAAATCGCTAGAAAGACAGGGAAAAGTGGAGACACAAAAATGCAATTTGAATGACGATTAGCTTAGAGACCACCAATTTTATAATTTGGTGTGGTGTTACACCGATAATTACAAATTACGAATAATAAGTTAGTTAAAGTCTGCGATCGCAATATTTGTGAAACTTAATTTATTTAAAAACTTTGACCCCCGACCCCGACTGATCATTGCTGTCGGATTTGCTGTATTAGTTTCAATAATCCTTCCGCCTTGGCTGCACTTACCTACTCGCATTCTCTGCGCTTGGAACTCCGGTATTGACTTGTTCTTAGCCGTAACTTGGTGGAAAATGCTCAAAGCTACCCCAGAAAAAATTCGCCGTTATGCTGAAAATGAATATGAAGGACATTTAGCTATATTCATGCTGGTAATAGCTGCGGCTTGTGCTAGTGTTTTAGCGATCGGGTTTTTACTAAATGATAAAAAAGAGTTATCAACAATTCTGCTTACCCTACATGTCATACTTTCAATTATGACCATTGTCGGTTCTTGGTTACTAGTGCATACGATGTTTGCAGTGCAATATGCACACAGCTATTACAAATATATTAATCGTAATAATAGTGAAGAAATCATTGGAGGTTTAGATTTTCCTAATAACGACTATCCAGACTATTGGGAATTTTTATATTATTCTTTTGTAATTGGCATGACTAGTCAAGTTTCAGATGTGGAGACGAGATCACGCGATATGAGGCGCTTGACTCTGTTACATAGCATATTATCCTTCTTTTTCAATACCACCATTTTGGCTATGACTATTAATATCGTTGCATCGCTGATTTAAAAACCGTTGAACTCAGCCAAAAGTAATTCACAATCTAATCGTTATTAACTGTCGATTCCATTCAATTTCTTAAAAGTTTTGATCACGCTTGTTTGGTCATTACTGCTAAATTCATCACACATTCCGGAAATTGGCGCTTTAACGCTGGAAACACCGGACAAGGAGCTTGTTCTTGTAAATTGTCCGGCTTACTCCAAGTAAAAGGGGCTTTCTGCGCTGCTGACATCCACACCAGACGCTTTGCTCGTGTCATCGCAACGTAGAGTAAACGGTATTCCTCAGATATTTTCAAGTGCTTTGCTTGTTCCCATGCTTGTGTGACATCTGGTATGGTAAATTCTCCGTGGAGAGCAGCACGAATTTGGGCGCGGGCTACTTCTGATAAAGTAAAATCCCCTAAGAACTGGCTTTGGGGAGGAACCCAAAATCTACCAGGAATCAAGTTTTCGTGGAGGAAGGGAAGAAACACATAGTCCCAATCTAGCCCTTTGGCTTTATGCATGGTAATAATGGTCAGTTGACCGCGACGAGTGTAACGTTCTTCCGAATCTTCGGTTTCCACTGGTTCAAACCGTTCGGAACTGACGATTTCACTTAAAGCTGACAGCATTCCCCCCATCGAACTATTGCCTGCTATCTGCTGGTTTACCCGTTCTGCAAGTTTGTCAGCAGTTGCCAATTCTGCCTGGTCGTAATTTAAGGTCAACGCAAGAAAGGAAATTAGCTGATACAGGGGCAATTCCAAGCGGGCGCGAAGTAAGCTGCGACACAAACGAGCGGCTTTTTGGACTGTTTCTGGCTGGGGCGCTGCTAGGGGGCCAGGATACAAAAATTCTTCTGGGAGACTAGCAAGGGCGTTGAGGTCTTGGGTAGGAATTAACTGGCGCTGTACTAATGCTTCTAGTGCGGCTTTGAGATAATCGGGGGAGTGGGGGCGATCGCAAAATTGCAGTAATGCTAAAATTTCTTGGGGAACATGGGAACGGCGATCGCGTTCTCCCACATCGTAAAGTGTAATATTATGCTCTTTGCATACAGGTGTCAGAGCCTCTGCTAACCATCTTCCTTGGCGATTTTCTCGCACTAAAATCGCTGCACTATTTTGTGTTGGATCTTCACTAAATAACTCGATTACTCTTTGAGATAACAATTCAACGGTGTGATGAATGTCACGCGGGGTATAAAGTTCCAGTCCTCGTCCTACTGGTGCTGGGTTGGCGTTATCTTGCGGATCGCCAACTTCAACAGGGCGAATTGTCTGCAAGCGAAATGGTACTTGTCGGTTGTCAGGAATCTTTTGTCCGTTATTTATTGTTGCTGACGACTGTTTATTGATCCATTTGAGGGCAAAGTTAGCAGCTTCAATGATAATTCTAGTACTGCGACCAGCTTGATCCATCGTTGCCAATCGTTCGATGCGATCGCACTCTTCGCAAAATTGCCGAAAATAAATCGGATCGGCTGGGGTAAAAGTAGAGTTAATCGCTTGGTTCGGGTCGCCAACTCGTACTAGATTGAGTGAGGAGTTAGGAGAGACGCGATTAATCGCGTCTGTACTGGGGAGTGAAGAGTTATTTCGCTTATCCCCATTACTTGCCAAAATTTCTAACAACTGCGTCTGTAATGGGCTAGAATCTTGGGCTTCGTCTTCAAAGACTGCGAATACTTGGTTTTGCTCGATGCGACGGGCACTGTCGTTTTCTAAAACGCGCAGTGCGGCTAAAATCATATCGTCGTAGTCGATGAAATCACGCGATCGCATTAAGTTTTGATATTGCTCATACAATCCCGCCGCTACGCTCAAAATTGCATATTCGTCTGTGGTTTCTTTACTCCACTCCCGCAATAATTCTGGCGATATCCCAGAACTTTTTGCTTCATGAATTACCGTATTAGCTAATTCTGGTAATACTTCTGTTCGCAGCACCGATTGGCGACGCAACCTTTCTGTCTCTTCTCCGTCAAATTGATGACCTTCTAATAACCGCAAATATATTCCTGGATTATTTGCAATCCATTGCTCTACGGCTGTTCGGATAAAACGGTGACTTTGGGTTGGTGTAATTAATGTGACATTTTCTAGCTGCAAACCCGACAAATCAGAATGGCGACTGGCAATGTTCAACGCTAGACCATGTAGGGTATAGACAAAAAATCCAGTCTGAGGTAGAGATAAATCATCTCGTAAGAATTTGCGAATCTTCGCTTTAATATTGGCAGCAGCTGAACGAGTAAAGGTGACAACTACCAATTGACGGCGGGAGGAAGAACGTTCATATTGACGGGCGATCGCGATCGCAGCAGCCGCCGCCATACCAGTGGATTTGCCTGCACCAGGAACGGCAGAAATAGCCAAAGGGCCAGATTGCCAGTCAGCCATTTGTTGCTGTCCAGGGCGTAAACTGTTGCGGATGCGTGCTATGGCTTCTGCCCGTAGGGATGACACAGGCGATCGTTCAGACAATTCTGGGTGGAGTGATTCTTGAGGCACAGGAGCAGTAAATTTAGAGTCTGACATACCAAATTTTATATATTAAATAGATGTTGAATGTAATTCCCAAACCACAGATATGAATAATCTTTGATGATTCTCTGTAAATATATCTTAACCCCCCCTTTTTTAGGGGGGTTGGGGGGATCTTCCGGCTCAAAATATCACTAACTAGTACAGTACGGCGGAAGTTTGCCTAACTTTAACAAGGCGCAAAATCCCCTTGTTAAGACCCAAGTCTCGTTAATTGAGATGGTATGTGGATTTACGCCTCAGTGTACTAGTTAATTCGCAAATAAGTCTAATGATTAAGAATGTAGAATAATTAACAAATCGGTTGTTTACTAGTAAAATAGTAATCTAAAACTTTTTAAAAAGAGAGTGTATATAGCAGCCCTAAATCATTCGTGAAAAGTAAGCTCCCCGACTTTTTTGATAAGTCGGGGAGCTGGACACCGTGAATTTTCATAAACTTAAATATTCTGTCAATCATGTGACTAAACAAATTAGCCAAGCGTTATTTGTTCAGTCACAGGATTGTTAAGAAATCTAAAAATGAAATCTCAAGCGATGCCTACGGCGAGCTGCGTAGGTGCAGCCTCACCTGAAGATTGATTATAGGCACAATGCAGATCCAACTATTGCCCGTTTTGATGAACTGCTATAAAAACCAGAAATACCGGGCTAACTCGTACAGTTGAAAATGACTTTTAGAGTAGCTCTTTGAGATTTTACCGTTCTTCCACAGTTGATTCACTAAAGATAGCTACGTACAACCATCCTGCTAAAATAGCCCCGAAGATAGGAGCTATCCAGAACAGCCAGATTTGTGAAAAGAGTTCTACACCTGCAAATAGAGCAACTCCAGTACTACGAGCAGGATTCACCGAGGTATTGGTTACAGGAATGCTGATTAAGTGAATCAAGGTGAGTCCAAAACCAATTGCCAGTGGTGCAAATCCTTTAGGAGCACGGCTATCAGTCACACCCAGAATAATCAGCAGAAACATGAAAGTCATCACAACTTCAGTAATCAGGCAAGCAAACAGCGTGTAACCACCTGGAGAATGAATACCATAGCCGTTGGTAGCCAGTGGGTTGAAGCCAGTCAGCGTAAATCCAGTTTTGCCGCTAGCAATCAGGTAGATAATGCCCCCAGCAACAACTGCACCGATCACTTGAGAGAGGATGTAAGGTAGTAAGTCAGACCCCGGAAAGCGCTTACCTGCCCATAGTCCAAACGAAACAGCTGGGTTGAAATGACCACCAGAAATATGACCAAAAGCATAAGCCCCTGTGAGGACAGTAAGCCCAAATGCCAGGGATACACCTACTAATCCAATACCCAATGGAAAAGAAGTATTCTCGCTGATTTTTGCAGCATCTTCTGTGTAGGCGGCGGCTAGAACAGCACTACCACAGCCACCTAAAACAAGCCAGAATGTACCGATAAATTCGGCCAAACAACGTTTCGTGAGAGACATTTTCGGAAAACTCCTTGTTCAGCTAC
The DNA here is from genome assembly GCF_964245575.1 of uncultured Nostoc sp. Taxonomy (GTDB): domain Bacteria; phylum Cyanobacteriota; class Cyanobacteriia; order Cyanobacteriales; family Nostocaceae; genus Nostoc. The sequence continues at coordinate 24,285 of NZ_CAXTNP010000011.1, forward strand.
AAACGAGTAATGGCTATGTTGAATAATGCTTGAGTCATTCCTGTCAACAGAAAATCCATTGCGTTTGTTTGGTTATGAAACTAAATCGAAAAGATAGGAATTTGTTTTTTCCTCAATAATTGTGGTGATAAAATATGAAGATACTGGAAAAGCTAAATTCCCAAAAACATGCTTAATTTATTAAGAATTTTGCTCTCATGATATAGGACTCATATTTGATTTTTTAAATATCTGTAGGGGAGCCAGTGCGTTGCGGTGAATCCAGCGCTGTAGGCGACTGGTGTTAGCGTAGCGGTAGCGACTGTGCGTAGCGTCAGCCGAAGGGAGGTTCCCGACGCTCGTAAGCGTTGCGTTACGTTACGCGATGACACAATGCCAGTTAGCTCAAGTCAGGAAACCCGCCCACACGGCTTGCTCCCCTACATATACTTAAATTTTTTCAAAAATCAAATCGTATTGGTATATATCTGTTGAGATTCTTGATCCAGTGCGTTCTATTAAAAGTTATTACGAAATTCAAATAATTTTTGTGCTTTATACACTTTCAGCTTACAAAATTTGGGTTTTTCCTGTTACGGTCGTTACTTTGTGACTGTTCAAGGGATGTCATCATCCCTCAAAATGTGGATTTACACAGGTCAACGAAAAATCAAGGGTTTAGGCAAAGCATTGCCAAGCCAGTGCCAAGTTCATGTTAAGAGAGTTAAAGCAGATGGGGCATTGACCAAACAAAAAATTGAACCAATGCGCCATTTGCTATCCGCTGTTTGGACAGTTAAAACAAGTTCACATCACGCAGTTAGTTCTGTCTAAAATTGAATTTATTCGTCAATCTGCCATGAATCCTTAGTTAATTCTTCATCCAGAATTCTCTTAGGACGCACGATGATAATAATTTGTCCTAGTAGAGGAATTTCTGGCTCAGTTTCAAACCACTGAAAATCTAATTCACCACCATTTTCAACGACAAAATAGCTGGAGGCATCCCATTCTCGTTTTGCACGATCTACCACAACTACGACAGGCCCTGTTTGGGTTTGGGTTTGGATGGGGAAGCGATCGCTATTCGCTAAAATCACTACTGGATCTTCTGCCGCCAACAACACTTGCCAACCTGGTAACGGCACCCAAGCTTGTTCTCCAGAAAATTTGACCATCCGAAATGGTTCAATTTCTGTGATTATGGGCACAGCTTGCAAGTTTTGCCGTGATAATGGCAACTCACCAACCACGGGCAAGATGCGGGGTAATTGTTCTTCAATTTCCAGGCGGTAAAAGGGTAAAATTGGCGCTGGACGCTGGAGAACAGTAGTAAAATCAGTCAGTAGCTGTTCGATTTTTTGCCTTGCTGCTGGCGTGTGAGCAAAGCGTAAACCTTTGGCGATTAGGCGCGATCGCTGCTGTAAATCTGCATTTTGGCGTGCCAGTTTCCAAACTTGATGAGCAACAGCATCCCCAGGATGGGCAGAAAATCCTTCTGGTAAAGTGCGGAAATAGGAGTACTCTTTAATTGCTTTTGCTATATCCCGTGCCTCATCAGCATCAACGTTGTGGACGAAGATTAGTTCGGCGGCGGCGGCGCGTTCTTCTTGGGTGAGCAAACGCAGTTCGTATAAAACATCACTGCCGCGTGTGGCATAGTGCGATTGTGTTTCTTGCGATACTCCAAACTTTTCCAAAGAATTGTAAACTTGAGAACCAACAACCACCTGATTTTGTTGAATCGGCTCAAATCCAGTCGCCTCAAAAATGTCTTGGGGGTTGTAACCGGTTTTTAGCAACGAGGCGATCGCCGTTCCCCATTCCACCCAGTTACCTTGTTTTTGTCTCAGCCTTCGCAGTAATTCTTGCGCTACATCGTTGGTAGCATTTTCTTCGGGATTCTGAGCGTTGGGTGGTAGATCAGTCATAATCAGAGTGCGAACTTCAACTTGAGAGGTTGATTAATACCTCATGAGCAAGTCTTATTCTAATCTATGAACTACCCATAGTTATATCTTGCACCTGCCCACTTTCTTGCCAAGAAATAAATTTCACAGGCTTTTAGCGCAAGTCCACTAAGCGTGGACTCTAATCCTTATTGAGTCTTCTTTAGAAGAATGCAAGCTAATAGCCTCAGAATTCATTCTGAGGCGGTTGTTGGGACTGGTGCAAGTTTTGAGTATAACTACTGCCTTGAGTTGATCTGTAGAAACTTATCTAGTTAATTCTTCTTGTGGAATTTTTTCTTGCTTCAGATATTTGGGCAGACAAATATCCTCTGTGACACTCACAGCTACCGTATTTAAACATGCAAGCTAACTCCGTAATAACCCTTGATAAATTTGAGCTATTCTCAACTAAGCTTGGTATGGAATATAACAAGATAGTGAATATTTAAAGGAAATACCTTATGGATAAGCCCAGTGTCGAAATTGATAAACTCCAATATCCAGTGATGACTCTCCAACAACCAAAAAAGCTGAAAATCCTGGTAGTTGACGATGAGCCAGATAATCTCGATCTGCTTTATCGTACCTTTCGACGCGACTTTAATGTTCTGAAAGCTGATAGTGGGGTGAACGCCCTAGAAGTTTTGGCAGCAGAAGGGGAGGTAGCGGTGATTATCTCCGATCAACGGATGCCAGAAATGAAAGGAACTGAGTTTCTCAGCAAGACTGTACCTCAGTTTCCCGATACGGTTAGGATAATTCTCACCGGATTTACTGATATTGAAGACTTGGTAGAGGCGATTAATGCGGGGCAAGTCTACAAATATATCACCAAGCCTTGGGACCCAGGCGAACTGAAGGCAGTGGTGCAAAGAGCTGCAGAAACCTACGACTTGCTCAAACAACGTACAGAAGAATTACGCCGTTCTCATGTTCAAATAGCTCTGCTGAGTGTTTTGGTACAGATAACTCAAGCAGCTTCTAGCTTAGAAGAAACTCTCGTTCCAATTGCTAGGGCTGTGAGTGATACTTTTGGAACAGACGGGTGTATTCTACAACTGACAGATGGAAATACTCTGATTGCGACTCAAGGAACTTACAGCGATACAGGTACAATAGAGAATTGGCTATCTCTTGACCCATTAACAGAGGAAGCGATCGCCACTGGGCAAATGCAAGTTTCCTTAAATATACTTAAAGACACGAAATTAGTCGATGCTATTCACTACAAAAATACGGGTGTGCAAGCACATTTAGTTATCCCAATTAGCTACCGTAATCAACTTTTGGGCGTATTATCACTACAGTGGAAACAACCCTGCACTTTACGGGAAGATGAATTAATGCTAATTAATTTATCAGCCCAACTGATAGCGATCGCTCTTACTAGTTGTCATTAGTCATTAGTCATTAGTCATTAGTGAAAAACCAATGCCCAGTGCCTAATGCCCAATGCCCCATGCCCAATACCCAATACCCAATGACTAACGAAATTCAGTCCATTTTTAACCGTATTGCTCCGGTTTATGACCAGTTGAACGATTGGTTGAGTCTGGGACAGCATCGAATATGGAAGGAAATGGCAGTGAAATGGAGTGCAGCTAAATCGGGTGATACAGCATTAGATTTGTGTTGCGGTAGTGGTGATTTAGCCTTACGTCTGGCACGGCGGACAGGAGCAACAGGACAGGTCTACGGAGTGGATTTTTCACCCAACCTGCTAGAAAAAGCTAAAGAACGCTCACATTGGCAGTACCCCCAACCTGCGATCGCCTGGGTAGAAGCCGACGTGCTAAATTTACCCTTTGACGATAACCAATTTGATGCAGCAACAATGGGCTATGGTTTAAGAAATGTTAAAGATATTCCCCGCAGTCTCCAAGAGTTATACCGGGTTTTGAAGCCGGGTGCTAAAGCCGCAATTTTAGACTTTCATCGACCGAGTAATCCTCAGCTACGTGCCTTTCAGCAGTTGTATCTGGACAGTTTTGTGGTGCCAGTTGCCAGTTATTTAGGGTTAAAAGAAGAATATTCTTACATCAGCCCTAGCTTAGACCGCTTTCCCATCGGGAGAGAGCAAATAGAGCTAGCGCGTCAAGTTGGTTTTGCTGTTGCCACACACTACCCCATTGCGAACGGTATGATGGGAGTGCTAGTGCTTAGTAAATTAGGAGTTATTAGTTAAAAGTTATGAATTATGAGTAGTGATAAATTCTCATTTAAAATTTATCATTCCTAACTCCTAACTCTTGTACAGACGCGATTAATCGTGTCTCTACTGTTAACTCCTAACTCTAAGCTCTAAACTCCTAACTTTTTTAATTCTTCCCTTGGACTGGTCTCATCTTTGGCTTTATGTGTCTCCCCCGGTACTGGGTGGAATTATTGGCTATTTCACAAATGATATAGCCATCAAAATGTTGTTCCGTCCTTACCGAGCAATTTACATTGCTGGACGAAGAGTACCCTTCACCCCTGGATTGATTCCCCGCAACCAGGAACGTTTGGCTCTGAACATTTCTAAGACAATCATGGGGTCACTTTTGACACCTCAAGAATTGCAAAATCTGGCGCGGCGTCTGTTGCAAACAGAACGTGTGCAAGCAGGAATTCTCTGGTTGTTGCGGCTGGCGATTGAACAAATCAAAACAGATAAAAACGAGAAAAGCGCCAAAATTGTGGCAGGTATTTTGCGGGATTTACTAGGGGAATCCTTGCCACGGTTACTCAAGGTTTTAGCGCGACGTGAAGACTTTTTAGAAGTCCAGATCAATCAAATTTTTGACCAGATATTGCTGGAATTTCAATTGAGTGAAGAACAAGCTACGCGGCTTGCTGATTGGTTGTTGCAAGTAGTTTTACCGCCAGATGTACTGCGGCAGACGATAGTTGATTTTTTGACCGATCGCACAATTCAAATTATTGATGAAGGCTTTCGCGAAAAAACTAGTGGGACTTATTGGGTAGTAGCAAATTTGTTTGGCTTACGTAATACTCTCACACGCCTACGGACTTTTTGTTTGGATGAAAAAGAGGCTGCTAATACTCGCTTGCAGGAATTGACTCAAGATTTGCAAATGCGCGATCGCATTCGGAAATTACTGCAAAATTTATCATTACAAAACTTGCCAATGGGTACGGTGCGCCAACTCCGAAAGACCACCCGCGAAAGTGTCCGCCATTATCTACAAAACAGTGGCAGCGATTTTTTACAAGGATTAACTGATTCTGTTGATTGGGAAAATATTGCTGGAGTGCTGCTGAATCGTCTTAGTACTTCACCTGTTGTCAGTACTTCTTTAGAAGTGATGAGTCAAGAGTTGGCTTTAATATTAGATAAGTATTTGGAAAAAGATTTAGAAGTAATTGTGGCGCAAGCAATTCCAATTTTATCGATAGATCAAGTGATAGTTGACCGGGTAAAATCAACTTCACCGGCGGATTTAGAAGCTGCAATCGAGGGAATTGTAAAAAATGAATTGCAAGCTATTGTAACTTTAGGTGGTGTTTTGGGTTTTGTCATCGGGTTATTCCAGACAGTGTTTTTAATATTTAGTCAATATTGATTTTATGTTTTTGACTGTAAATTTATATCAAATTAGAGTTGCAAGTTGCCCAGATTGTGGAATGAGTGAAATTGAGCGATCGCCTTTTGAGAAGAGGTGCGAGTAAGAAGCGATCGCTAACTCAAAATCTGTGCTAAATTCAGCAAAAACCCAGGTAATACATTCTCTCCTGATAAGCTAGTAGGCGATTGCAAAACCTCGACATCCTGTCCTGGGCGGTAAATTTCCACCTGTTGGTTCTGCGGGTCAATCAGCCAGCCTAAACGTACACCGTTGTCAATATACTCCTGCATTTTTTGTTGCACAGTCTTTAAGGTGTCTGAAGCAGAGCGTAATTCTACCGCAAAATCTGGAGCGATGGGTAGGAATCTGTCGGGGTCTGGGTTCAGGGCTTCTAATCGCCTCCGGCTCACCCAAGACGCATCGGGAGAGCGATTTGCACCATTAGGGAGTTTGAAACCTGTTGAGGAGTCAAAAGTTAAACCTGTGCCATCAGCGTCAGCCCAATTACCTAAACGCTGTGTCAGCCTACTATTTAGATTTCCGCTTTCCCATCCAGTTGGTGGCATGATAATCAATTCTCCCTCTGCCGTGCGCTCAAGTCGCAAATCTCGATTATTTTGACACAGTTGGAAGAACTGCTCATCTGTTAGTTCAATGGTGGGGCTGAGGTTCAGAATTAGGGCAGTCATAGTTGCCTCTCAATCTTGCTAACTGTAGCGTAGCACTTGGTTGACATACTAAGTTGACCATTTAATAATTACCATGCTTACTAAAGAGCTATTTTCAGTCATATAGAAATTTGTTTCACTGTTATCTGTCTGATAACAGCAGATGAAAGTTGATGTTTTTCTCTCAGCTTCTACTAGCAGGATGCTGTATTCAATCACACCCTCTTATTATTCTGTTGACTCAGCGCATTTAGTCTAAATTTCCGAACCCGTCCTCGCCCAAAAGTAAAACAGAGTAAGCATTATAGCTCTCGCTCAATGTTTATGGCATCATTTTGCTATGCTACTAATTTTTTAGTATTAAATTTTACATAGAGGTTAAAATTATTTTAGTTCAAGGCTTATATTGTAAATCTGATTAATATTAAAGTGTATATTAAATGAAAGAAAGACAAAAAATCACTAGGTTTGACGGGATATCAAAGTGGTTATCTAACTCAGTTAGTGAATCTGAAGATAAGCGGTACACACATCGTCTGCTCACAGAAGATAAAAGCCAACGAGATATAATTATCAATGAATTAATATTAATCGTTCAAAAAGCCCATGAAGATGCTCGATATCGTCTTCGTAAATTAGCAGGAAATTCTCTGGCCCCATTTGGAGATTTTTCAGAAACCGATCCAAGCGAAGGCTATCCTGATCGTCTTCATATTCAGACACTCAAAGGTTATTTTGGAGAGATATTTGCAGGAATTATTGCTGAAAATTTTGCTCCTTTTGGGCAAGATAACTGGGAAGTTCCCGCTTTTCTCTTTCGATTCCACCCAGTTGCATTTCAGCATTTAGAATTTCTAAAGCAAACTGGAGAAACTGCAAAGCCACAACCTGGACGTACAGGTGATGATTGTCTTGCCTTTCGGCGTAATAGTGAAGGAGTAATTATTGCTTCTTTAATTTGCGAAGCAAAATGCACAGCCAATCATGACACAAACATGATATCTGAAGCACATATAAAAGCAAATAAATCAAGTGGATATCCAGTTGATATTCCACAACTTATTGATATTTTGCAAGATTATAATGATGATTTATCTTCTAACTGGAAAAATGCTCTACAAGTTTTACAGCTAAAGATAAAGCTGAGTAAAGTTGATAAAAATTATGAGAGTTGTTATTTAATTAGTTACATATGTGGTCAGCATCCTGTTAAAAAGCTAACTTGGATATCTCCTAATAAAGTACACGAAAAATATACAATAGAAAGAAGACTCGAAGCAGTTGAAATTCATCTTCATGAAGTTGAAAATATTGTTAAAACTGTCTATATCCAGCAGAAAAGTTTTACACTTTCAATAGATATCCCTACCCAGACAGTTCAACAACCAGATGATGCAGAGGTTGCAAAAGCAAACTCTGATGTCATGGGAGAGGGGGAAGTTCTGCAAAATGAGATGACTCAACCAAGTAATGAAGTCATTGCTTTAGCGAAAGAACTACAAAATAGTCTGGCAGGTAGCAGACTAACACCAGCAATTGCAAAACTTTATAGCCAACATACGAGACTTCGCGCAGGAGAAGATGGGTTAAGTGGGTGGCGAGAAGATGAAGCAGGTGAAAGATTAAATGATGCCATGCGACTTATTGAGGCTGCATTTATCCAGCGAGAAGCTGAAGATACTAACTGGCGTAATGGAATGTTACGAGCTGGTGAGTTATTTGAATGGCTATCTCATCCCCGACTAAACCCGGATCTTTTACCAATTCGTTTACTTGCAGCAGCTGTGTATGAACTTGCTGGTTATCCTGCCAGGGCTGCGGGTTTACTCAATGAAGATATAAGTGAGGGAGTAGAGTCAGAAATTTTACGTTCTTTACTAAAAGCTGATTTTCCTAGTTTATTGCAACGACTGACAGAATATTGGGCAACTGTAACATCATCAAATTTCCAAACTGAAACAAGTCTTCTTTGGGATGACACTGATACAGCTGCTGACAGATTTAACAAGTTGATTGTTAAAGAAACTGCTAGTTCTTTAGGAATTTTATGTGCAAAAATGCGCTGGGGAAATGAACCAAGATTAGAAAGAGCTATTGAAAAGCTTTCTGATATTGCTAAGGTGCTTCTTCATGGACATGACACTTACTCTTGGCTTTTAGGAAAATTGTGCGCTGAAGTTACGTCTGTATATATACAAACTTCTCTACGACATCATCTTGAATTGCTTTCTCATATGATTACTCCAAATGGTAGAAATTTCTTAGAACGTTATTTACGTCAAAGTTATCAAAAGTGTAAAGCTTTAGCATGGCGTTCTCAAATTTGTGGAATCGAACGACTAGCAACAGCAGAATCATTTGCGCTCTGTACGCCTACAGGTTCAGGAAAAACAACGATAGCTGAAATTGCAATTTTGCAAAGCTTGTTTTTTGAAACAACAAATCCTCACAACTTAAGTAACTCTGCTCCTTTAGTAATTTACTTAGTGCCAAGCAGAGCGCTTGCTATAGAAGTTGAATCAAGTCTGTCTCGTGTTTTAAAGCGTTCCACTAATAACAATGTTATAGTTACAGGTTTATATGGAGGGACTGACTGGGGGCCAACAGATGTATGGCTGACATCAGAACAGCCAACAGTTTTAATTTGCACTTATGAAAAAGCAGAAGCTTTGATGAAATTTTTGGGTACTCTATTTATTCGTAGAGTTTCTCTTATTGTTATCGATGAAGCTCATGCAGTTCAATTTGATGGTAATAAAGATTCTTTACAAAAAGCTGAAAGTAGATCCTTACGCTTAGAGTCATTAAGTGCAAGGCTGTTTACTTATATAGAACAAAATAATAGCCGAATTATTGCACTATCTGCTGTTGCATCACAAACAGAAAACGCATTAGCAAGCTGGATAGAGAATCAAACCAACGCTAGCCCAGCAAAGACATATTACAGAAGTACGCGCCAATTAATAGGCCGACTTGAATGCTTACCAGGAAGAAGATTTGAAATACGCTATGACTTACTAGATGGTAGAGGGTTAGGATTTCAAGAAGGAGGACAAGCTGACACACCCTTCATTCCACGTCCATTCCCAGCATATCCCCCTGCTGGGAAATTAGAAACAAATAAAAGTTCTGGAAAGCGTCTTCGCCCTCATCTATTCTGGACTGCTATGCACTTAGCATCTCCAGATGATAAAGAACAACAACGAGCAGTACTGATTTCAATAACACAGAAAATTGACGGATATGCTCAAGACTTTCTTGCTCTTTTAAATAAAGAATGGGAAAACATATCAAAGCCTTTATTCTTTCAACCACCTTCAGAACCAGAAAAAGTTAAAATTTGGCATAATTGTTTACGCTCTTGTGAAGACTATTTTGGTGCTGATTCCTGCGAATACCAATTACTACAGAAGGGAATTGTGATACATCATGGAAAAATGCCTGGGTTAATGGCTAGATTACTGATCGATTTAATAAGAGAGCGAATTGTACATTTAGTTGTGGCAACTTCTACACTTTCTGAAGGTGTTAATCTCCCTTTTGAAACTGTTCTAATTCCCAACTTACAACGTTGGTCTGATAACGATCAAAAGTGTATAGATATCAATTCTCGTGAATTTGGTAATTTGGTTGGTCGGGCTGGACGTCCTGGATTTGGGACTGAAGGGCGTAGCTTAGTGGTTTTGCTTAGTACCGAATCTATAGAGCAAATAAAAGATCCGAAAGAAAAATATAATGCCAATAAAACTCGTAACAAATATAACTTTTTGATAAATAATTTAACAATACAAAATAATGACAATTATGAAATTTCAAATTCCCCAAGCCCTTTAGCTCAATTATTGATTCATTTAGAACAACAATGGCAAAGTATTTCTCTTTCTAGCGCACAAGATACTTTTTTAACCTGGCTAGAACAAACTGCACCACTTTATTACAACAATAATCTTTCTGAAGCAGAATCATCAGCAATTGAAACTCTAGATTCACTAGATAGTATTTTACTGTCTGCAATTGTTGAAATTGAGCATCTAGCAGCAAAAGATTTAAGCCCTGATGAGTTGGAAGAGCAACTTAAAAAAATTTGGCGGAGAAGCTTTGCACATTATGCTAGTTCCGAGCAAGAAAGATTAGAAAATTTATTTATCAGGCGAGGTAGAGCATTAAAAACAGAAATTTATAGTAATTATTCACAGCGTAGGCGTTTGTATCGTACCAGTCTACCACCAGGGCGGCCGCATCATGTCAATAAGCAAATTCTATTCTCAATAGACCGAAATTAATGTCATTAACTCTTGCTTATTGCGAAAGTTTTCGGCGATCGCTTTGGGGCTTAAAAAATAATCAAGCGCGAAATCCTGATTTTTTCGTTGGTTCTTAACCTTCGTTGTGATCAAGAGTAATTTAGATGCGTTTGCCCTGAGTCTACCACCGCGTGCTGGAAATGAACTTTTAACTATTTATCCTAGACTTAAAGAGCAGTTAGAAAAAGGTAAAAATTATATAATTTGGACATACGACCAACGCTTTAACTATATTCAAGCTGTGGTTGGTGAACTCGGAAAAATATCAAAATTTAAGCTGAAGATTCCATCAAAGAAAACTTCAGGTGATACTTCTTGGAATGAAATATTACGCTGGTGGCTTGACCCTATTAGAGCAATTAAACAACCCAAGCCTAGTCAAATTTCAAGCTGGCATTCATACATTAGCCAAAATTTTGGTTATCGATTTAACTGGGGGTTAGGAAGTATTATTGCACTAGCAATAGATGAAGCTTTTGGTGGCGAGTTAGTTGAATCCTCATTGGAAAACTGGTCACAAACTGGACTACCTTGGATTGTTTTCTGGATGAAAGAACTTATTGTATGGGGAACTTTAGATCCTGTAGCTGCATACTTGCTTGCGAAAGTAGAAGATGTAACAACTCGTAAACAAGCTGAAGAATTAGCGCAAACTTACTATCACTACATAAGCGAAAGAGAATCGGAACCAAATGAATATCTTAATGCAGTGAATATCAAAAATTGGGTAGAACAATCATTTTCCAGTATTGAGCGACATTTACCAACTCCAAAACCTCCTAACCGAATTAATGTTAATTTGCTGAAAGATTTTAGCAAAGCTCCAAGTAAAAATTGGAGAGTAGTACCAGTAGAAATTGGGGAGGACATTCAATGGTTTGATTTAGCAGGATTTCCACTCGCAATTTGCCAAAAGCCTGAAAAGTGGCAGTCTGATTTTCTAAATACCTACGACTTCATGCTAGATGCGGAAAATCGATTTGTTTCATCAAAGATTTATGTTTGACTCTGCAAGGGATGCTTTGTCACCAAAGGCTCAATATATGCTTGTAGAGTGTCCTTAACTTTAGAAGGCTGACGAACTCGAGCGATCGCAGAATAATCCGGTTTTACTGTCCAGTCGTAATGGCGAAGCAGTGTAGAAAGCACTATTTTCATTTCCATCTGAGCAAATTCCATACCTAAACAACTGTGCGAACCATTACCAAAACCCACTAGTGCTAAAGGATGTTTTTTATCTTCTTCACGAGGTGGTGCAAAGCGATCGGGGTCAAAGCGATCAGGATCGGTATACAGTTCTGGTAGACGGTGAGTCAGCATCGGCGAAATAGTCACAAACCAACCTGCTGGGATGCGATAACCTGCATACTCAATATCCTTGAGGACTCCACGATTATAGGCATATACCGGGGGATACAGCCGTTCTACTTCTTTTAGGACGTTGGTTAAATCTGGAAGTTGTTTGAGATGGGACAGGCTAAGGGGATTATTTCCTACAACTGCTAATTGTTCTTGGCGCAATCGCGATCGCCATTCTGGGTGATTACCTAATTCAAATATTACCCAACTGAGCAAGGAGGCTGTTGTCTCATGTCCAGCAAACAGTAGTAGTAAGGCCTCGTTGATTATCTGTGCTTCGCTCAATTTATTGCCGTCTTCATCAACAGCTGCTAGCAGCAATCCCAAAACATCTTTTGATTGTTCTAAGTTACCTTGCTCGATACGTTGGGCGATGGCTTGACGCAAGAAAGCCACTAACTTACCCCTAGCATTTTGACCGCGACTATATAAAGTAAAAGGTACATTCAATTTGAATATTGTCATACTGCTCTCTAGCAGTTGTGTAAACCACTGACTAGTCTGCTCGACTTCGCTCTTGTTCTGACTTCCCAAAAACAGGCGAGTAGCAACCATCAGGGTAAGCTGGCGGAAACTAGAATTTAAGGGAATCGTTTTCTGTCCCCAATCTTTGAGGAAGTCTTGCACAATATTTTGGATGGTGTCGAAATATGTAGCGATCGCTTTTCCATGAAATGCTGGATACATTAAGCGACGAGTTAGCCGATGTTCTTCCCCATCTTGTAATAAAATATTGTTGCCAAATGTTGATTCTAAAAAATACCATCCTATCCGGGACGACATGTGTTTTGCCTGTTCCACCAGCACCAGCCGATTAGCATCGGGGCCAATTAAATAAGCACGTTTACGTCCCATGACGCTCGTCTTAAAAACTGAACCATACTGCTGGAATCGTCGCCACAAATACAACTCTGAATCTCGAAATATTTCCAAAGTCTCCCCCAAGATGGGGAAGCCATAGCTACCAGGCATTTCCTCGGCGGATTTTAGCTGCCGCATATTTGAGTACCTCCAGCAGTAATCAGCTACAGTATCTACTTAATTGTAAAACGTAGTTAGGTTTTGCAAATCTAAATTACCACTCGCGGTAGAGTTTTTCTGCATAGAACATAATCTCTTCATTTGGCAATCTAATTTTTGGTTTTTGCCGAGGATACAAACTTTCAACTGCACCTGTATCCTGTTCAATAACTGTAGCTGCTGCTTGTAAAACTGATTTTTTAAACAGCAATTTCATCAAAGGATTGACAACTTTGGCATACATTAAAATAAAGGTCTTGGTGATTTTTTCTGTTTCAGGGTAGAGAATATGAATTTGAGCAATATCAGCAATAGGCGTTTTAGCAAAAAAAGCTGTAGTTGAAGGAAAAGCGTATTCGAGTCTGTTAGGAAGATTTTTAGGAAAGATTCCCAAAATAGGATTTTTGAGAATTTCTCCTAGCGTGTTGTTGGCTCTCGTCAGTTCTTGTTTGACTGTGGCATAGTATCCTTTTTCTTCAAAATAACTTACATGACAAGATGTAATTTTAAATAGTTCTTTATGAGTACCATTTTGGTGGTTATAGTCATAGTTAACCATCAGATTAGTCAAAAAGTCACGCTGAATACTTTTGTCACCAGTTACTCCGATGAACTCGTAATTATCGACAATTTTCTGATGCAAATCTGGGATGGGCAATCTTGGCTCAAATCCAGCATAAGTCCAGATGCAATCATTGCTAATAATTAGCTCTAATGGTTTGGTAATTGGCTGAGTGTCCTTTTTTTCTCCTTGCTGTAGTCTGCCTTGTCCATCAAATTCTAATGCATGAAAAGGGCAAGTAATAGTATCTCTTTCTTGACAAACCCAGCCGTCTGATAATGGTGCTTGCATGTGCGGACAGATGTTATCAAGGGCAAATACTTCGCCTTTTTGGTTTTGCCAAATGACATAATCCTGTCCATTTAATGTGATTTTATTAGGTTTATTCACTCCCAATATAGATTTGTGCGCGATTAACCAAGGCGCACCAGGTAAAATTGGTTCCATTTTTCCTCCAAAATATTGATAATTTATTGAAAAATTGCTAGATGAGTTAGTAAAACGTCACGCAATATTAAAACTTGGTGTCGCCTATCCTACATCACTCTTTTGAATGTAAATTGCGATAACTAAAGTCTTGTCTGCAATGGACGAACTAATACAACCGCGCACTTGCTCGGCTAATTTTTGTCTACTGCATTGCTGAATTTTGGAAATAACTAACTAATTTTTTAGTTAGTGAATATTAATTTAATAAATTTCATCTTTTATGTCAACTACTAACCAATTTTTTAGTTAATATATTTTCGTTATGATAATGGAGCAACGTGGGTCGTTCAACGCAGTCAAAATTCTCAGCTAAAAAGCCGCGTCAGGTGCGGGATGCAGAAGCGACGAAAAAGCAGATTCTCGATGCGGCGGAAGCGGAGTTTGCCAGAAATGGACTTCAAGGGGCGCGGACAGAAGCGATCGCTAGAGGTGCAGGTGTTACCACAGCGATGATTTACTACTATTTCCAGAGCAAAGAAGGACTATATCAAGCTGTTCTGCAACGTCCGGCGGTGGAGATGCACGAAGGGTTTGAGCAGCTAAATTTGGATCAATTCCCACCAGAGGAAGCCTTGAAGGTGCTTGTCAAAGAAGCGATCGCTTATGAAGCTGCTCATCCCCACAGAGGAATGCTTTGGTTTCAAGAAGCAAACCAAAATCAGGGAAAGTATTTCAAACAGGGGAATTGGCAAGAAAATTTTAGCTATCTCATCAAGATTTTAGAGCGGGGGATGGCAGAAGGTTGTTTCCGTCAGATCGATCCATTTCTCACCACCCTGCATATTGTTGGAGTTTGTAATTTATACTTCAACGCTTACGAAAATATCAAGCATACTAGACCCGATTTGCAACTGCTGAGTCTAGAAATGATTGAGCAGCATACTCAAGCAGCAGTTAATTTTATTTTGGCTGGTGTGCGACGTACTAAAGATTAGAGATTAAATTCGGAATTTTGATTATGAATGCAAACTTTTTAAAGGGTAAAAAATGTTCTGTTTTGCATCAAATGCATATCCTTGAATATAATATTTATTAAAATTAGGAATTTTGCTTTTTAAATCCCCATAGCCTGACCAACCTGAATTTTGATATTTTAAACCATAAAACTTTGAAATATCTTGTCTCACCTGTCCTATAGATAGGATATCAACTACTATCAAAGCATTAGATTCATTTGGGTAAGCTAATATTACAGCATCTGCTACTCTCGTTTGTAGTTTAGCCCATCCACTAATGTTAAAAAAACCATTTTGGTCTTCTTGTATAGAATCAATATAGCCCCATTCACCCTGATTATTATATACTTTTATGTCTTTAACAATTCCAGGGCGCAAGATATTTAATTGACTCAAATTTTTAAATCTTGTAAGTACTAAATTTAAGTTTCAAGAAGATGTATGCTCAACAAAGGGAAACAGCACCATAATACAATCATCTTTTTGATAAACATTGACTAACTGAATACAACTCTTGGCATAGTTATAGTGATAGTCCCATTCTTGTAATTCGTATAAAATTTTAGTGGAATAATTTTTATTAATATAAAACGCAGTTATTATGCCTCCCGTAAGGGTACGACTTGGCTCAATGATCACCGTAGGCATCGCACCCCAAGAAAAACCTGCTATTAATCTGATTAGGGACTTCCAAGTAAAAAATATCCCAAAACCAACACAAAACCCTCTCTATTTCTCCTCTCTGTGTTTTCTGTGCGTCTTTGTGGTTCATTTCTTTGGATAATTTATTTCTTGGAAATCTCTTAGCAGATATGCGACGCCGAATAGCCCATCGTAGACATCGCATTACGAATTTCGCGCACCGCCATTAGCCTTCAACTTCGGATAAGCAATCCGTTTGTGATGAAATTGCTGCCAAACATCCACAAATATCTGGGCAATTTTTGACATTTCTTCTCGTGTTAATCCTGAATCTACGAGTTGATTGTCTTGCCATTTGGCACGCAGAATATTATTTAACATTGCTAAAGCTTGTTCGGTGGAGACATCTTTGAGCGATCGCTTCTCAAGAAGAGGTTTCGCCGATGCTTCGAGCGATCGCAGCGCCGCTTCGCAAGAATCTGCTAACATGACAATTCCTGTTTCCCGTGATTGGGGAATCGGGCCATCGTAGCGAAAATCTGCGTTGTCTACTGTTAAACTTGGATCTGACTGCGCCATTTGCTGGGCTTGGTGATGAAAATAGGCAATTAGCATCGTTCCCTGATGCTCTGGAATAAAAGCTTGAATTGCTGTCGGCAAAAGGTGTTTACGCGCCATCACCAACCCTTCAGTTACGTGCTTTTTAATAATTTCTGCACTCTTCCAAGGATCTTTAATTTCTGTATCATGTTTATTCGGCCCCCCCATTTGATTTTCAATAAAGCCAAGGGGGTCGTGCATTTTGCCAATATCATGATATAATGTGCCAGCCCTGACTAGTTCAACATTGCATCCTAGTTGTTTGGCAGCAGCTTCAGCAAGGGTAGCCACAAGCAACGTATGTTGAAAAGTTCCGGGAGTCTCAGTAGCGAGTCGTTTTAATAAAGGGCGGTTAGGGTTAGCCAACTCCGCTAAACGGATTGGGGTAACTAAATCAAAAACTTTTTCTAAATAAGGACTCAACCCTAAAGCTACAACACTCCAGCCTAAACCTGATAAAGCAAACAATCCGGCTTCTCGAAGGACGAGATACCAAGTTGAACCAAATGCTTGACCAATTAAGATTTTAACAACCAGATAAATGCCGCCCTGAGTTAAAGCGATCGCAACACCCAATAATGCCAATTCTTCACGCGATCGCAATCGTTGCGCTATGTAACTACCTAATATTCCTCCCCCTACACCAGTTAAAAGCGCAGCCTTGCTTATATCCAAGCTAATAGCTAATATCGGCAACAGCAGTCCGACAACTGTCAACCCCAAAATGGGGCCATAGAAGCTTCCCAACAATAAACCAAGGGCACTCCAGGTGGTATAAGGCAATCCCATCGTTACCAATCCTGGCACACTTAGAGTTAGCAGTAACACCAACAAGCGATCGCGTTGTCGCAATTCGTAATCGATATGCCGTTCTACCCAGACAAAAATGCCAATGGCGATCGCAATAACACCTGCTAACTTCACTAAACCGTGCCATTTTACCTCCCGGCGAACTAGGTGATAATGCTCCAGCACCTTAAAGTTCCATGCAGTAATCTGCGCTCCTTTTCTGACAATCACCTGGCCATACCGTACCTTCACTATCACGGGTGGCACCCCAGCAGCAGCCTTTTGAGCATATTGTCTGGTTTGTTCTTCATCTTTTTGCAGATTCGGCTTGAGTACAGCTAACAACAGGTTCTTTGCCAAAGATTCGGCGGATTCTGGTACAAAGGACTGCAATTGTAAACTCACGGCATCCTGTAAGATATTTTTTGGCAGTCCTTGTGGGATACCTTGGGTGAGAATCCGCTCTGCACTCTGATGGATTCCCATTTGTGTTGTTTCCCACTCCTCATCTGACAAATCCAAAAGTAGGGATTCCTCGTATACTGCTTCTGGGGTAAGAGTCTCTAACTGTAAAAGTTTGGCAGTGGCTTGGGTGTATCTTTCGCGTGCTTGGGAAATTTGGGCAATCACTAAAGACAAGTTTTTCTCAGAAGGTTTGACGCGGTAGGATTCTAGTTCTGCTACTGCTTGAGTAAAGTTAGTGTTTTGAGAAAAATCAACAGGCTTTGTCTTCTGTGGCGTTGGTGCCTGATTGGGTGCAGCTGTAGATGATCGACCCGATGAGGCGGCGGTTTGTCCTGTTCCTTTCTTCTGCTGATTTTTAGTATTTTCTACAGCTACTAGCAGTGCTTGCCATTCCGAATCAGGACAAGAGCGGAGGTAACGCTGGGTGGAGATGGACAAAACTAGAGGATCAAAAAAAGGAAAAGCTCCAGCAACGGCGCGAATTTCATTGCCATCATCCAGAAGTTTTTGCAAATTTTCGTTGATTTGTTCGTTCATTCGCGCATTAACCATCAACACCTGTAAGGATGTTTGACTAACGGCTTGGCGCTGTGATTCTGTTTTTTTCTGATCTTCGATGCTAGCTGTGTAAGGCGCTGTAATTGTCTGGGGCGCGGGATTTCCTACTTGAATTTGAGTCTGGTTGTATAATTTATGCCCAATAACGCCAGTGAGGGACACTAGAGCGATCACTAAAATTACCAAAAAACGCTGTTCATGCACCCAATCTAAACAGACTGTATAAATAGTACTCTTAGTTTTGACCGATTTTGTTTTTGACTGGAGCGCTCTTTCTTGTTTTCGGCGCTCGCTTTTATCGTTGGTTTTTGATAAAAATAGAATTACATTCTTAAGCACAGTCCTTAGAAGTTCCCTTCTATGGGTTTTGCTTTTGGGACTTCTCATTAACTTTCCCTTACGGCGTAGTCCTTTGTACAGTCGCCGCCAGTTAGTCAATTGCTGAGTTAAGAACTGCAAAAATTGCTTTATTTTCATTATTTCTGCCTGTAATTGCTGACTTTGATGGCTCAAAATAGACAATCATCAGGGAAGTTTGCTCTGCCGCGGCTGCAACTAGTAGTCTGTCAATTCAACTTTGACAAATAGATAAATTCTTCAATTTCTCTTCTTTCCTTCTTCCTTCGCGTACTTCGCGTCTTCGTGGTTCGTTCTTTTATCCTTCAAACAACCCTAGACAGACTACTAGTCTGTCAAAGCCTAATTAAAGCTTGATCAGTCCAAAGGTTTGCTGAAAAATTCTAGTATATAAGTTTTTTAGTTTTTGGCTAAATTAGTAGTCTTCAGTGTTTAGTACCCGCACCGTTGTTCGGTGAAAATAGGATTAACGCGACCGAATAACGCGAGGAGCTGCGTAAACTGAAAGTAAAGCCACCTCACATCCCTCCTCAGTTAACTCCCTTGGATTGAAGGCAATATCATACACTCCTGACCACACCGCCACAAATGCATCGCTCAATTTTAACATTTGGGAAAAGCTAGTTAGTCCCCATGTTGGAGAATTCCTCTGTAAGAGCAAGACTTGCCAATTTACGGGAATTCCGCCTATACCGTTATATGCTCCTGATAAAGCACCAGTAATTGCACCTGTAGCCTGTAAGCTTAGAGGCGTAGCATCTTGCACTTTAGAATTGCCATTGTAAGTAGCCCGCAAAACTGCCAGACGAAAGTCTTCCAAGGTACTTAAAAAGCAGTAAAATGCCATAGCTATAGTGTTACTGAGTTGTTCTTCCCTACCAAACTCAGCTTGTGCCCTTGACAATCCCGCCCCTTGCTCTAATAAATTCTGAACTGTTAATAATTTTTTTGGTATTGATGTCGGTGTTTCTCCGAGAAAAGAAATTGTTTGTGGGATCAGGGTTAAAGGGTTGAGTTTTTCAGTTAAAGCAAGAGATATCGCATATCCTACTGCTAGCGTTCCATCTTTTACTATTGGGTCATCCTCCCAGATTTTTAGGACATGCAGTAAGTTTTGTCGCAGCTTAATCGGATTTTCGTGAAAAAAAAGTGCTATTGGTAGTGTCGCAAGAATTATTTTGATCGATATGTCATCAGTTGCTGCTAAATGAAGAGATTCTAGTTGCTGACGCGCTATCCAATCATCTAAATCTAATCTACCCAACGCAATCAAACTCTCAGTACCTAGAACCGCCATTCTGCCCAAATCTAGGTAACTCTGAGACTGTATGTCACCAGTGGCTAAACTTCCCCCCAGGAATGCTCCTAGTATTGTACCTCTAAACCGACTTATAGGAGAATAACGCATAAACTATGTAGTTAAAAGTGAGGAGTAAGGAGTTAATGAAATATTGCTAATTCCTAACTTTACTACCAACTACCAATTCCTAACTCTTGTACAGACGCGATTAATCGCGTCTCTTGTACGCGATTAATCGCGTCTCTCCTAACTCTTAACTCTCAAATGATTCACCAAAGCTTGTAAGCCCAACAAGTAACTTTGTCCGCCAAAACCACTTATTTGGCCGATCGCTACTGGGGCGATGTACGAATGATGGCGAAAATCTTCCCGACGGTAAATATTACTTAGATGTACTTCGACTGTGGGCAAGTTAACAGCCGCGATCGCATCTCGCAATGCCACACTTGTGTGGGTATATGCCCCTGCATTAATCAAAATCCCGTGATGTTGTCCTAATGCGCCATGAATAGTATCTACCAAAATTCCTTCATGATTTGACTGCACAGAAAAAACTTTCGCCTGTAACTTGAATCCCTCTTCTTCTAACAGGCGGTTAATTTCAGCTAGAGTCAGCGCACCATAAATTCCTGGTTCTCGCTGTCCTAGCAAATTTAAGTTTGGCCCATGCAGTGCCAGAATGCTTAAGGGTTGCAACGTCGAGTTCAGCACTTTGAGATTAGTGGCGACGACGCGAGCGATCGTTTACAGGAATCGGAATCAGTTCCGGTTCCGGCTCCGCCTCTGGCCCAAACAGACTCTCAATTAGCCTCCGTGCTAATTCCTTAACCTTTTCCAGCACCTTTTCTATATAGTCCATGAACTGACGGCTCCTGAGATACTACCTCAATTTTTGATTAACAGGTACGCAGAAATTGGCATATTTTCGCACCTCTGGCTTCCAACCGGGCTGATAAACAATCCCGTGTTTGGGACATAAGCCACTTCTAAAATTTGGCGTTGTGTTTTCCCTTACTTTTTAGAGTATCACACTTGCACCTACTGAACTGCATCCTATCAAGGATAGATATCAAGGGTCAAGAGTTCAGGATCGGACTTTGGACTCTTGACTACGAATTTTAGATTTACGATAGCGTAGCGTTAGCGACGTAGGAGCGTCTTTTAGATTTTAGATTTATTTCGCTTACAAGGCGCGGGGGATGAACCCCAAAATTCTGTTAATCCAAAATCGTCCGACTGAGCGAACGCGAGTGCGTCTCAAAGAGAAGTCGAAGTCCAAAATTAGCTGACTTGCTATTAACCTTCTGTGCCCTTTTTTTTCGTAGAGGTTGTTGACTTAGCAGTTGACTTAGATTTGGAAGTCGTTGATTTAGTCGTTTTGCGAGTCGATTTCGCTGTTGATGCTTTAGCTGACAACAAGTTCAGCGCCTCAGCCAAGGTGACATTTTCTACCTTTTGACCTTCTGGGATACTCACATTAGTTTTGCCATGCTTGATGTAAGGGCCGTATGGGCCATCGTAGATGTTAATTGTTTCTCCATCATCTGGATGTGTACCCAATTCGCGTAAGGCTGCCTTGGACTTGCTGTTTGTGGAACTGCGTCCCTTTTTCGGTTCAGACAATAATTCCAATGCACGTTCTAGGCTAATTGTCAATACATTATCAGCAGCTTTTAGGGAACGGTAGTCTTTCCCCTCCTTACCCTGGTCATGAACCACATAAGGGCCAAAGCGCCCCAAACTTGCTTGGATTTTGCCGCCAGTGACAGGATGAACTCCCAATGTCCGGGGTAGTGCCAACAGACCAACAGCCATTTCCAGGGTAACGGTTTCTGGAGTAACACCTTTGAGTAGGGAGGCTTGTTTCGGTTTGGGGTTTTCGTCGGTTTTGTCACCCAATTGGACATAAGGCCCATAAGCACCAATTTTCACATAAATCGGTTCGCCAGTTTCGGGATGGCGACCTACCTGGTCAGGGCCTGTGGTTTTTTGTCGCAGCAATACTTCTACCTGTTTGGGGTCGAGGTCGGCTGGTGTCAGGTCTTTGGGAATTGAGGCGGTGATAACCCCCTCACCATTTTCGACTTCAATGTAGGGACCATATTTCCCAATGCGGACTTTGGCATCTAGATTCTCCAGTTCTACAGTCCTAGCTTTAGTGGCATCAATTTGACTTTCCCGTTCTTTTACCAGGGTTTCCAGCCCTTTTTCTCCCAGATAGAATTGCTGCAAGTAGGGTAGCCATTTCGCTTCACCTGTGGCAATGTCATCAAGGGTTTGCTCCATCTTCGAGGTAAAACTGGGATCAACAACGTCCGGGAAATGTTTTTCCAGCAAGTCGGTGACGGCGAAAGCGGTGAAGGTGGGAATAAGAGCGTTACTCACCAAATGGGCATAACCCTTGTCAATGATCGTGCCAATGATGCTGGCGTAGGTACTGGGACGACCGATACCTTCGCTTTCTAAGGTTTTCACTAAAGTTGCTTCGGTGTATCTAGCTGGCGGTTGGGTTTCGTGTCCAACTGCTTCTAAGTCTGTACAATTCGGGTGATCTCCCACTTTCAGATTCGGCAAAATTACTTCCTGGTCTTCCAGTGCTGCTTCTGGGTCGTCTGAACCTTCGACGTAGGCACGTAAGTATCCTGGAAATTCAATCCGTTTGCCAGAAGAACGGAATCCAGCATCCTCAACTTGCAATTGCACGGTAATTTGAGTTTGGCGGGAATCAGCCATTTGACAGGCGACAGTCCGCTTCCAAATCAAATCGTAAACGGCAAGTTCTCGACCGCCCAAAGCAGTTTCTTGGGGCGTGCGAAAGGTGCTACCTGCTGGACGAATTGCTTCGTGCGCCTCTTGTGCGCCTTTAGATTTGGTGGTGTATTGCCGGGGTTGAGGACTGAGGTATTGTTGACCGTAAAGCTTTTCTACACAACTACGAGCAGCTGCGATCGCTTGATCTGACAAATGCACCGAATCTGTTCGCATATAGGTAATATACCCTTGTTCGTACAAATTCTGGGCAACCCGCATTGTGTCACGGGCTGAGAGGCGCAATTTCCGGTTAGATTCTTGTTGCAACGTCGAGGTGGTGAACGGTGGCGACGGTTTGCGCGTTACTGGCCGTTCCTCCATGTCAGTAACACTCCAGGTTTTCCCAGTTAGGCGTTCCTTGAGGGCTAGGGCTTGGTCTTCGTTGAGCAACAAGACATTACGACCTGCGGTAATTTGTCCGGTCGTTGCGTCAAAATCGCTGCCGTTAGCTATTTTGCTTCCTCCCAATGTGACCAACTGGGCACCAAAGGGGGTTTTTTCCTTTGACAAACTGGCTTTCAAATCCCAGTACGTACCCTCATGGAAAGCGCGGCGTTGGCGTTCCCTAGTGACTAAAAGTCGCACGGCTACAGATTGCACTCGCCCAGCAGATAATCCCCAGGCGATTTTTTTCCATAACAGGGGAGACAGGGTATAGCCCACCAGTCGATCTAAAATCCGCCGCGTTTCTTGGGCGCGAACCAACTGCTCATCGATATTGCGGCAGTTTTTCAGAGCTTTTTTGATCGCCTCTTGGGTAATTTCGTGAAACACCATCCGCTTAGTCGGAACTTTCGGCTTCAGCAATTGGTATAAATGCCAACTAATGCTTTCACCTTCCCGGTCTTCGTCCGTTGCCAGAATCAGTTCATCTACATCTTTGAGGGCTTCTTTAAGCTGGGTGACAATTTTCTTTTTGTCTTTCGGGACAACATATACCGGTTCAAAGTCGGCGTCCACATTTACCCCTAGCTGCGCCCATGATTCCCCTTTGACGGCAGCGGGAATTTCACTAGCCGACTGGGGTAGGTCACGTACATGACCCATAGACGCCTCCACCCGATAGCCTGCTGGCAGGTAGTTGCGAATGGTACGAGCTTTGGTTGGAGATTCGACAATGACGAGAGTTGACATGGAAATTTCAATAAAAAGAAGAGCTACTAAGCAAAACAGTCAAATTGAGGTAATTTTTGCAAATTGTCAAGAAAAAAGGTCACGCTTAGGGCGGTGATTTAATCCTCACATAAACTGCCTGCTTGGGATAAAATCTGCTGAACTTAGGGCCCAGTATGTCCCAGAGGATAGGGGAGGTGAACGCTGGGTGTGAATTTCCAGCTATTTCAATCTTTAACTTATCTAACGCATAATTGGCGACTACAGTTTTCAAAATATCATTGGGGCATGGGGAATGGGGCATGGGGAATGGGAGATGAGAAAGCTGGGGGAGCAAGGGAAGAATAACTATTGAATTGACCTATGCCCAATTCCCAATTCCCAATCCCTAAGAGCTTGTGCCAAAATTAAACCAAACTTGAGAGCAAAAGCGAAGTGGGGTTTGTACCCATGTCAGGAAAGCAAAACCATGCAACCAATTCGTCAAGGTGATGTAATCTTACTGCCTGTGCAACAAATTGAAGGACAAAAAATACCTCACTTAACTTTGGCAGAAGGCGAAGTTACAAGGCATAAGCATTGCATTACTGAGGTAAACGCAGAATTATACGAAAAAGATAGCACACTCTATTTGCGTGTGTTTTCAGAGTCGGCATTGCTTGCCCATGAGGAGCATAAAGCTATTTGTATTCCCCAAGGTGACTGGATGGTGAAAATTCAGCGGGAATACGAGCCTGAAGGTTGGCGTTATGTCGCTGATTGAAAATTTAACGCCTGAGCAAGAGGCTTTAATTCCAGTTTATCGCCAGAAGTGGAGAGCGATCGCGCTTTCAACTGAGAAGATAAATAGGAAAAAAGCTGTAAAATCGATAAATAAAGCCTATGCTTTAAATGATTTAGCTAAACCTGAGATTATATTTATTGATAGTCCTCGTACTGTTATATCTTCTAGCAGGTTTAGTGTATGGATAGAACCAAGAGGAGAACTAGATAGCTACCTTTTAAGTCAGTTTCGCAATCAACTTGGAAAATCTATTTGGAATTTAATTTCAGCAAACCTTTTTCATACTATTAATATTGACCAGGAAATATTAATAGATTTATATTCTTCTATAAAATATTTAACTGTAGACAAAAGATTTAAAATAGATGGATATAATACTTTTGAACCAAAATACTGGTTAGCTTATAGCTGTTTATTTGATTTTTGTATTTCTGTTTTAAATTGCGCTTATCCAGCAAGACATTTGCAAGCTATGCAGGATGTAGCTGAATATTGTGGCTTAATTTTTTGTTCAGAAAGTCTAGTAGTTATGTGTGAGCGTCCCACAAAATTATCTTTTGACAATCAAAATCGTCTCCACGCTGAAGGCGAACCTGCCATTGAATTTACTGATGGATATAGCCTCTACTCCTACCACGGTGTAACCTTGCCTGAAAAATACGGTAAAATCCACCCGCAGCAATGGCAATCTCAATGGCTTTTAACAGAAGAAAACGCCGAACTACGCCGAGTGTTAATTCAGGGTATTGGTTACGCCAGAATTTGCCAAGAATTACAAGCTATTGAATTAGATTTTTGGAAAGAATATATTCTATTAAAAATAGATAATGATGTAGATGAAGAACCAATTTACTTATTAAAAATGACTTGCCCCAGTACAGGGTTTATTCATGCCTTGCGAGTTCCACCTGAGATGAACTCAGCGCGTGAAGCAATTCGCTGGGTAAATTGGGGAATAGAACCAGAAGAATTTGCTGTGCAAACCTGAGTTGATCAAACCCAGTAAAAATGCTGAGTTTGATTTTTAAAATTACATACAAAACAAAAGACGTAAAAGAAAAATTTGCGTCTTCTTTTAATATTTGAAAATTAGAAACTGAATGTGGTTCTTAGTGCGCCAATAACAACATCATCATTGTCATTGTTATGATCTGGCGATGTTAACCAGATGACTCCTGGGGTAATGGTGATATTCTCAGTCAATTTATACTGGTAGAACGCCTCAAGATGGTAGGATGTATCCGCATCTCTATCCAGTCCTGGGACGTTAGAGCTTGTCACTCTCGGCTCTACACCAGCGATGATACCTGCTAAGTTACCTTCTTTACCAAGGTCGGGAAAGCCGAGGGTGACGGCATAGTTCCAAATGTCAACATCTCCACGATTCCCATTCAATGTGCGGCTGTTGGTGTATCCAGCCCAACCACCCAAGACTATGTTATTAGTGATGCCAATGGATGCTTCGACACCGTAAGAATTACTGGAAAATCGGGAATCTAGCGTACCATCGCCATCTAAATCCAAGGGCGCAAGAGTTGCTGCATTGCTACCCGTGAGTAGTGGTTGGTTGTAGGAATTAATGTAAGTTAAACCAATAGAAATGCGATCGCTTGGTTTAACTGTCAGCTGTGCTAGCGCACCGTAAGAACTATTAAACAAACCATTATTGGGCGTAGGGTCATTAGCTGTACCACTCAAATACCCTAGACTCAGTGCCAATTTATCACTGAACTCGTGCGTTACTGCCAACCCCGCGCCGTTTATCTGGCCATAAATTGGGTTGCGTGTACCAAAGGTGGACAAAGCACCAAAGGAGCCATCACCGTCAAAGAGATTGACAGTACTGGTAATATCATCTGCTGCGGCTGCGTTGGCAAGAGCAGTAACCTGTGTTCTTTCACCCAGAGGGAATTTGTAATACAAGGCATCTATAAAAGCATTAGTCGTACCATCACCAGCAAAGAATAAGTTACCCTCTGGTGTACCAATGTTAGGGCTGAGAATATTATTAGCCTGGATTCTGGTGAACAGCGTATCTTTCCCTGTGAAGCTGGTCACAAGTTCTATCCGTGCCCGTAACCCTAAAGTTGTATTCTTGTCTGTAATTTCTGCACCGTTGACTGTATTTCCTGACAAAACATCGCTGGCGACTGCGATAACTTCTCCTTGCAGTTTGGTTGTGGTTGAGAACTGATTTGCCTCCAATTCAGCAGTTTTCGCTTCTACTGCATCTACACGACCTCGGAGTGTCGCAAGTTCTGCTGAAAAATCTTCTTGCAGCTTTTGTAATGTGGCTAAATCTTGTTTGTTAACTAAATCGCCAGTGGCGGTGGCAATTAGTTCGTTAACGCGATCGAGACAAGCATTCAAACCAGCCGCAAATTCATATCGCGTTAATGCCCGATTTCCGCGATAAGTACTATTTGGGTATCCTGCAATACAGCCATAGCGCTCAACCAAGGACTGCAATGCTTGAAATGCCCAGTCGGTGGGTTGTACATCAGAAAATTGAGACACGGAGGTAACTTGCCCCATTCTCTGATCTGGCGCTATGTTCTGATCTTTTGCGTCTGGATTAGCTAAAACTTGCGGTTGATTTATTTCAGACGTGCTAGAAGCTTCACCTGCAAATGTAGCAGTATTCACAAATAGTATTACACCGCAGACTGTTGGACAAACTAACAGATATTTCCAGAATTTTTGCATTTTTCTCCTCACACTGATCTCCAATTCACACCCAAACCACATTTTTTTAAATGTGTACGTTATGAGAATATTTGTCAGCAATCTTATCAGAAGTAAGCAAACTTTTTAGCAAAAAAAGTCAAGAAATCCTAATTATTCAGGGAAAACTAAATTGCAGAGGGCTGTACCGTCTGAAAAAGTTTTCTTGTCATTCATTACACAGGAAACCCAGAATGATATTATGTGTCTTGAATGAGAATGAGAATTATTATACTATAAAATTTAGTATACGTCTTATTGTCAATAGGAATTGTGGCAGAGGCACAAGCATCCGTTTTGAGGAGAAAACACCGTGGTTGTGAATTGCAGAGAAATTAGAACAAGCAGGCAAAGAAGCGGCATCTTGCCCATAATTGCTTTGCTGATGTTGTCAATAACTGCTGGCTGTAGCCAATCGAATCCGAATCAGGGAACAACTTCCCAACAGTCGCCGCAAGCACAGGAAGCTGCTTCTACCCCATCGGTGCAGTCGGGAAAAACTAAAGTAGTGACAACATTTTTGCCGATATATTTGTTTACTAAGGCAGTGGCTGGAAATGTCGCAGATGTAGAAATTCTAGTGCCACCTGGTACTGAGGTGCATGAATACCAAGCGACACCCGAAAATGTCAAGGCGATCGCAACTGCAAATGTGTTAGTAAAAAATGGTTTAGGTTTGGAGGGATTTCTGGACAGTACTGTTAAAAATGCCCAAAATAGCAAATTAGCTGAAATTGATGCTAGTAAAGGTATTAAACCCTTAAATGAAATTTCACCCGTTGTCAAAACGACCCAACAAGAAAAAGACAACGAACATGCCCAAGGTAATCCTCACGTTTGGTTAGATCCAGTTTTGGCAAAACAGCAGGTAACTAATATTCGGGATGGATTAATTGCTGCTGATCCAGCGAACAAAGCTACTTATGAGACGAATGCTGCGGCTTATATTAAAGAATTAGAAAGTTTAAACAGCGAATTTCAGCAGACTTTGCAGAAAACTCCTAGTTGCACCTTTATTACCTTTCATGATGCGTTTCCATATTTAGCTAAACGCTATAACCTCAAGCAAGTTGCTGTGGTACAAATTCCCGAAGATCAACTTTCACCAACGGATGTGCAAAATGCAGTCAATGCGGTGAAAAAGTACAAAGTTAAAGCTTTATTTAGCGAACCAGGAGTAGATAACAAACTTCTATCCAGCCTCTCCAAAGACTTGAAGTTAACTTTGCGTCCTCTGGATTCTCTGGAAACTGGCGAAACAGATCCACAGCATTATTTTAAGGCTATGAAAGCTAACTTGCAAACTCTGCAAACGGCATGTAAATAGGTTTATCATTTGTCAGTTGTCCTTTGCAAATGACCAATGACCAATGACCAATGACTAATGACCAATGACTAATGACTAATGACTAATGACATTGCTATTTTAAAAGTAGAAGGATTAACTGTCTATCAAGGCAGCTATCTAGCTGTTCGAGATGTTTCCTTTGAATTATTGCCAGGAACAGATACAGCCATCGTTGGCCCCAATGGTGCTGGTAAAAGTACTCTGGTAAAAGCGGTTTTAGATTTGATCCCTCGAAGTGCTGGTACGATTGAAATCTTGGATCGTCCAATTGCAAAGCTGGGGCGTTTACGTCACCTGTTGGGCTATATGCCGCAAAACTTCATTTTTGACCGCAGCTTTCCCATTTCTGTTAGCGAGTTAGTAGGACTTGGATGGGACAAGGAAGCGAAAAAAGGGGATTTATTTTTTTCCAAGCTGTGGAGACAAGACCGAGAAAAATCGGCAGCAGTAGGAGAAGCTTTACGGCGAACCGATGCTTATCATTTACAGCATCAAGCTATTGGTACTCTTAGCGGTGGTCAACTCAAGCGGGTTTTATTGGCTTATTGTTTGGTAATGCCTCGCAAACTCTTGGTACTCGATGAAGCCTTTGCTGGTGTTGATGTGCAAGGTTCAGCAGATTTTTACGCTTTGCTAAATGAATTAAAGCGTCAGGAGGGTTGGACAGTATTGCAAGTTTCTCATGATATTGATATGGTAAATCGCCATTGCGATCGCGTGCTTTGCCTGAACCAAAGTATTGTTTGTACTGGTAAGCCAGAAATTGCCCTTTCACCGCAAAACCTGTTAGCAACCTACGGCCCAGGTTTCAGTCGCTACCAGCACCAACATTAAAGCTTATAAGTATGAATTTCTTCAATGATTGTCAGATAGCAAGGCTAGCGATCGCCAATAGCAATGACTTGGTAAGCTTGTTAACATTCCCCTTTATGCAGCGTGCGATCGTCGGTGCTGTGTTAATGGGAATACTTGGCGGGATGTTGGGTAGTTTTGTCACCTTGCGCCAGTTATCTTTTTTCAGCCACGCGGTTGGTCATGCAGCATTAGTAGGTGTGGCGTTAGGTGTGCTGCTACAAATAAATCCGACTTGGATGCTGTTACCTTTCACGTTGGTTTTTGGGGTTATTGTCCTCTACTTTATCGACAAAACCGACTTAGGTAGCGATAGCGTCCTTAGCATAGTGCTATCTGGGGCATTAGCGATCGGTGTGATTCTCACTAGCCTAATTAAAGGATATCGTGGCAACTTGATGGCAGTGCTGTTCGGCGATATTCTAGCGATCGATACCACAGATTTGATTTTGACGCTGCTAGTACTTGTGGGAGGTAGCATATTTTTATTATCAACTCTGCGCCAGCAAATTTTATTGACCCTTAACCCCGATGTAGCCCAAGTTCAAGGTATTCCCGTCCAGTTGTACCGCTACGTGTTTGTAGTTTTGCTTTCACTGGCCGTTGCTGTAGCGATTAAAGCTGTCGGCGTTTTACTGGTGAACGCCTTTTTGGTGATTCCCGCCTCTACTGCCAAACTGATGAGTCACCACTTTAACCGCTTTCTAGTCATGTCGGTGATAGTTGGTTCCATTAGCAGCATTGCTGGCATCATTGTGTCAGGTATTTTCAACTTTGCTTCTGGCCCAAGTATTGTTCTTGTTCAATTTCTACTATTTGTAGTCGTTTTTATCTGGTTTAAGTTGAATTTGAAAGCTGCATAAATCTTTTTCTCCAAGGGCTTGCTATTTTATTGGATGTTTGCTACATTTATTAATCGTGGCTCACAAAAGCCCCAGCCGGGATAGCTCAGTTGGTAGAGCAGAGGACTGAAAATCCTCGTGTCACCGGTTCAAGTCCGGTTCCTGGCATAGAATACAGCAAAATAGACCCCCTGAGATTTCCTATTTTGCGATAATCAGCCATAAATTCCAAAACATAGGACTAAGGAATGTCACTTTTGCTTTTATGCAAGAGTTATCGAGCGCTATAGAACAGATGAACTCACCGACCGATGAGCAGTCAGCACTCATCAAAGCAACCTTGGAAGGAAGAATTTTAAATGCTCCCGATAGGTACGTCCAAGAGAGACTGCTAGCACTGCATAAAGCTAAACATCATCTTAAGCCAGTAAACCCAATCCCTGATGCCCATTGCCTGTTAGTTTCCCTTGTGGAAGCTTTTTTAATGGGTGCGTAGGCATGGAAAATAGGGTCAAAATTTGACCTTAAAAATCGACCTTTTAAGCACTTACAGCTATTTTCAGGTAAATAGACCACGCGGTAGGGGCACAGCAATGCTGTGCCCCTACGATAGATGTGGTTCAAATACATGAAAACTGCTGTAAAAAACAAAAAGACCAGCCTCCCACAGCTGGTCTGGAACATTTTTTTGCGTTGTCTTCTCAAGAGAGTTAAAACCCAATTGCGCGTTCCCAAAATGCAACGGGCAACTTTTCTTAACAATATTGTAACCGTTAACACAGATTTTTCGTGAAACTTCATCAAAAAAAGATATGAACAAAGCTAAAAAGCTTCTATCCATCAGGATAATTCAGCAAATCGCAGGGTAGAAAAGGAGCAGGGGGAGCAGGGGAAGAATCTTAATTTTTGACTAATGACTAATGACTAATGACTATTAACCATTTGTGGTTTCCCCCAGAGGATGCTCTCCTGCTTGTAAATTGCAATTCCCGGTTTTGCTCCTTTGGGTTTGTAGACGTGCTTTAGCTGAGTGTAAACTACTGGGACTTGCTCACTCTGACGGGCGCGACTGTAGTAAGCGGCAAGATTAGCTACAAATTGCAAATCCGCTTCTTCTGCAACAGCACCGGGTTCTAGACGTAGTAGCAGATGGCTCCCTGGAATTTCTTGAGCGTGGAACCAGATGTCATAATCCCCAGCTACACGAAAGGTCAATTGGTCATTTTGGCGATTGTTGCGACCAATTAATACTTCAAAGCCGTTGGGGGTAAGGTAACGATGAAAGTTGGTGCTAGGGACTTCGTTGGCGTTGCTCTTGCGGTATTCTGGATCTTCTAGATACTTTTGCCCAATCAACTCTTCGCGGATTTCTTCTAAAGCTCGCAAATCTTCTGCTGTTTGGTAGGTGTCTATCTGAACGATCGCAGCTTCTACTTGTTCTAAATACTCAATTTCTGTCTGCACTTCCAATAGTAGCGGTTCCACGGCAGCACGAGCGCGTTTGAGCTTTTGGTGCTGTTTGTAAAGACTTTGGGCATTTTGGACAGCATTTTTATCTGGTTGGAGAGCGATCGCTACTGGCAAATTTGTATCAAAATCTGAAAGGATAATTTCTTTCATCCCCGGTTCCCAGTTTTGCAAATGAGCCATCAATAAATCAGCTTTCTGTCGATACTCATCGGCTTGATCTGATTGCTGCAAGCGCGTTTTAAAAGTTTGAGCCTTGTTGCGTAATTTCGCCAGAATATTATTCAATTTCTGACTCAACTGATGGCGCAATTGTAAAAATAACTGTTGGTCAATTTGGTTACTGTAGTAGTGGTTGAGTAACTCCTGGATATCTTTAACCTTTTCAACTGCACCCCAACCCATTACGGTGTAGCCATCTTTTGTCCAAGCAGGTTGAAATTTACTGGAATCCAACGCTTGCAGCCATTCTTGCCAGCGTTCAAATAGCCGTCGCCAATCATCAGGGTTGAGAATATCGGTGGATGTTTCTGGTGCGATATTTGCTTCTAGCAGCATTAATTCCAGTAGTGCTGCACTCAAGCCACTATAACTTTTCAGCAATTGCCGCTTGATTGCTCCTGGCACTAAACTTACTCGTTCTTGCCAACGTTCTGGGGATTCGTTCAAACTGGGGACAGTTCCAGTCAGTTTTGGCGGTGTTTCATAAGGTTGTCCAGTTTGGATGGGACGGACGCTAGATTGTTGCTGACTGACTTGATGGGCTGCGGTGATAATTATATTGTTGGCATCGGTGAGAATGACGTTACTATACTTGCCCATGATTTCTGCATAGACATGATATAGGGCGGTTTCTCCAGGACGACGGGCAAATTGTAAATCAATAACACGCTCCCAAGGGGCGATCGCTTCAATAGCTACCAGTGCTAAACCACTCAATTGGTGTATTAGTTGTTGGCTAAAGGTAAAGGTATCTGGCGATCGCGGTGGTGGATCGCCGATACAAATATGTGCAGCTTGGGGATGCCAAGAAATTTGTAGCCAATCTCGCTGTTTCAGGGTGCGTAATGCCATAGCAATAGTGTAGCGATCGCGCTGGTAAACCTGTTCTAAGCGTGATGGTAGCCAGTTAGCGCGGATTTCGCTACAAGCAGCTGTGAGAGTAGTAAAGTCAACTGGTTGCAAAGCGATAAGTTATTAACATTCAAATGGTAGCGATCGCTATGCTTTTATTTTTGTTTAGTCAAAGCATAGCAGACCTCAACTATCATAGCGGTTACTTGGTTTGGTGATAGCTGCTAATCAAAAAACCCAGAAATCTATATATTCAGACAGACTTTCAGCACTTAGATGATAACTTCCCTTTTTATACATTTTTTAGTGTCGATTTTTATCAGATAATTTTGTAATCCCTCTTTTGTCACTCTGGGTAAATAAAAATTGGAGCTAAATGATGAAACCTAGATTTAGTGGTAAGATTAGCGATCGCAAGCTAATAGAAACCTTCAAACAAAGCTCTACAGTTAAAACCCTATCTGGGCAAAGGTTACAGATTATTTTCTGCCGAAAGTGACGAAAGAGGGATTAAACAGCCCAAGTGGTTGGATAAGTAATACTTCCAAGTTAATCAGGAGGAGAATCTTCATCAAAAATTTGTAATTACTAAAAGTGAAATTAAAGTATGTCCAAGCATCACATTTTGGCTAACTTTCGTGCCTGAAAACGGCACTAATAACTGAGAACCAAAATTACTCCCAAACATTGATTCAGGTAGGAACAATTTATGGTAAATATCAATGGAACCAAGGCAAATGACACGCTAGTAGGTACTGACAGTGCTGATAGAATTAATGGTAAAGCTGGCAATGATATCATCACAGCCTCTTATGGCAATGACACCTTGACTGGTGGCAGTGGCAACGACACCTTAACAGGTGGCGTTGGCAAAGATACATTTGTTTATAATGGCTCAATTTTTTATCAAGGCTTAATCGAAGTCGATGGCACTGATATAATCACTGATTTCGGAGGCGTCGGAAAAGGAACAAATCCAACAGCAGCAGTAATTGCCGAAGTCGATACTATCCAATTCTTGGATTCTAAATTTACTACGCGAAATTTGCTACTTACCCAAAACGGTAGCAATCTAGAAATCACTTTTGAAACGGAAGATGATAACACAAAAATCATCCTGCAAAACTTCAAATTAGAAGATTTGGATAACCTGAAAGCTTCTGGTACAAGGCCAGCCATTGGTAATATCCTATTCGCTGGGGAAACTAGCATCACTGATGATTTTAATGTCTTGGATGCCAACTCTACTGATACGAGTATTGGTATTAAGAATACAGTCACCTTCCTCAATGACCTGAATAACAACATTACGGGTTTAGACAACTCAGATGATGTGGTGAATGGTCAGGAAGGCAATGACAAAATTGATGGGTTAAGTGGTGACGATTTGCTGCGGGGTGGTACGGGCAACAATACTCTCATTGGTGGTCTGGGCAATGATACCCTTGATGCTTCCTATTCTTCTGGAAATAACATTCTCAGGGGGGATGCAGGGGATGACTACCTTGATGCTTCCTACTCTACTGGAAATAATATTCTCAGGGGGGATGTAGGGGATGACTACCTTGATATTAGCGACTCTACTGGCAACAATACGGTTTCGGGTGGAGATGGCAATGATTCCTTGTATGTAAGCGCCCCATTTTCAGATACTGTCCGCTCTTATTTAGTGACTCAAACGGTAGATGGGGGTAA
>NZ_CAXTNP010000012.1:0-6826 GCF_964245575.1 uncultured Nostoc sp.
GTAGGGGGAGCAGGGGAGGCAGGGGAGACAAGGGAGATAAGGGAGACAAGAAGAATAACCAATCCCCAATCCCCAATCCCCAAAAACAAAAAAGGGCGCACATTTGTACGTCCTAAAAGATAAATAATCTAAATAACAAGGATTTAAGCAGACAGCTTATTCAGTGTCAGCTGCTGCTGCTCCTTCTTCTTCTTCACTCTTTGGTGGTCTTTGTTGGAACCTTCTTTGCATTCTTCCTGTAGTAGTCCGTTTACGAAACTTTCTGGCATACGCCTGGTTCCGTAGCGCCTTTTCTTTTTTCGGGTTACGGCGCTTGGCCATGTTCACCTCATTAATAAACAACAAAAAAGTAGCAACTAGGCATCACGTAGGCAATATCAGTTACCAATGTTATTGATATACTTGTAGCCTAGTGCAGCAATAAATACGCTTTAAACAGTGTACTAGTCTATCGCATTCAACCTTGCTCTGTCAATAATAATTTAGAATTATCCCCACCAGCTAGACGAAAAGCCCGGAACACAATTATGTGTGACTTTTGACTTTCGCTTTGCGGTACTAATTGTTGTTCTTGGAACAAACTAATCAATATTATCAAGAATTAGGTAAACTACCTACTTAATTAAGGCATACATGACAAGTTTTAGGACTAGGGAAAAATCTGTCTACTTCTTGATAAATTTTTCCTTCTGCCTCTGCCTTGTATTTAAGCATGGTACAAAACATTCTCCAGCCAACTTAATGAATGGATTTAGCTAGGCAGTCACAACGTATCATACCTTTAACATTGAGATTTTCCACTACAATTACTTGGTTATCGTTAACTATCCTACGCGATTCCCTAGCGGGTAGGTGAGAGGCTTCTTGCTATTTAAGCTAAATTTTGGACTCAAACTTATCATTCAGATTGTTTTTTTTAATGTGTGCTGAAAAATATTAGTGATAGCTGATTTGGGTAAGGCTAATGTTAGTTTGAAACTGAAAAACTTTCTGAGCAAGCAAACTGTATGTATACATGAATACAGTGCTTATCTTGAAACTTGATGTTAGAATCAATAATATTCTACGTGAATCATGAGAATAAAATCTCAAACTGCAAACATACGTGTATAAAGCCAAACTCATCAATAATCTCATTAGTTGAGTTTATGTAAGTGGTAGAGAACTAGAGAATACAATACAAAAATTTTGAAGATTGAACGTTATTGCTTTTTTTCCGGCAGCTGTCCAGTCCACAC
Source organism: uncultured Nostoc sp. (assembly GCF_964245575.1). GTDB lineage: Bacteria > Cyanobacteriota > Cyanobacteriia > Cyanobacteriales > Nostocaceae > Nostoc. Next base: position 1,239 of record NZ_CAXTNP010000012.1, read on the forward strand.
GTAGCTTATGGCGTATTGGACAAACAGTATTGGGTATTATATTTCGTCATCCCATTACTGGCACTAGTATCATCCCAATTTTACCCGATGGTCGGATTGTACTGATCCGACGGCGTGATGATGGTCTTTGGGCATTGCCTGGAGGCATGGTGGATTGGGGAGAAGATATTCCCAACACAGTCCGCCGGGAATTGCTCGAGGAAACCGGGCTAGAATTGCTGAAAATTAATCGTTTAGTAGGAGTTTACTCCGCACCAGACCGCGATCCCAGAATCCATTCAATTTGTGTTGTGGTTGAAGCCGAGGTACATGGGACAATGGAGATTCTAGATACTTTGGAAGTCATGGAAATCCAAGCTTTCTCTCCCAATTTGCTGCCTTCAGGACAGATGTCTCACGACCATACTCGGCAGTTGCAAGACTACTTAAATGGCTTGACAACACTGGCATAACAATATTTAGTCATTTGTCATTTGTCACTTGTACTGAGCGATTCGTGCCGAGCCTTGGGAGAGCGTAGCCGTAAAGCCTGCGGCATAACTACGCTTAGGGCGAAGCCTCTTCTTCGAGTTGGGCAAAGCCGAGGTAAGCCGAAGTATTTGTCATTTGCCGCCAAAGTATATGATCTAGGGAAGCTTCTCTACGAGACGCTGTGTTTCGACTCCACTCAACATAAATTCGCGTTCGGCTCACACTTCTCTGTTTGTAATTTGTCCAAAACTAATTACTAATGACCAATACTTCGGCTCCTTTCGACTTACTTCGACTTACCTCGGCTTACTTCGACTAGCAAGAGTACAAGTCGCTCAAGACAAGTCGCTCAGTACAAGTGACCAATGACTATTTATTATGGTGCTAAAAGTTAACTAATAAATTAAAATGAATACACTATTCCGTAACTCGCGGATAAAGCTCTCTCAAGGGCTGATATTCTGGCGTGAAGTCGGTGAAAAAACTCCTATAATTTTTTTACATGGTGCTTGGAATGAGAGTAGTCAATGGTTATCTGTGATGGAGTCCCTTGCACAAGATTTCCATTGCTTTGCACTTGATTTGTTAGGGTTTGGTGAATCAGAAAATCCGAATATCCACCATTCGATAGATTTACAAGTAGAGTGTTTGGCTGAGTTTTTGCAAGCTGTCAAGCTAGAAAAAGTCTATTTAGTAGGGCATTCTCTTGGGGGTTGGATTGCTGCTAGTTATGCTTTAAAGTATCCAGAGAAAGTTGATGGTGTGGTACTGCTTGCACCAGAGGGTGTAGAGATAGCAGGACAAGAAGAGTATTGCCAGAAGATGCGGCGATTACTGAGCTATCCACCACTAATAGTTAAATTGTTGCGATCGCTAACTCCCTTCACTAAAATCTTAGGTTGGCATGACAAAATTGCACAAGACTTGCAGCTGCGTCAGGCACTATTGCCGTATTCCATAGGTTGTCAGTTACTTTTCAAACGGCAACAAGCAGAAATTGAGGCGGAATTAGTGCAAAAGCGGCTTTACATGATAGATGTGCCAGTTTTTATTTTACAAGGTGGCCAAGATACACCAGATGCTTTAGTCAAGAGCCGGGTTTATGCTCAGCTGATGCCGAAAGTCGAGTTGAAAATGATTGCCCATGCCGGAAACGATTTACCAGAATCTTGTGCTGAAGTTGTAGCAATTGAAATTCAGGAGTTTATTAAAGAAAATTAGTAATTGGAGGAAAGCGGGTTACGTATCTCAAAAGCCGTGAACTCAACTAATATAAACTAAATTATTGAGAGTTTGCTGCCAATCTGCTACACATATTCCTTCGCTCTCAAACCACGATATGTGTTTTAAGTTTGTATGGCGATGAGTTCAGCCAATGCAGACTTGACGCTTTCTAATTTGAAGAAGTCTCTCCTCTGCTGTGGCTAAATCGGTAGATTAAATCTAATTGGGGATCTCTACAACTCTTGCGAACGCATACAGAAAGCAAATACATTTGCTCGATCACAAAAAGGCCGAAAACCCTTAAAGAGATTCCAGACTCAGTCTGGAATCTCTGTGCTGTCTGACAAGCGATGAAGGCTAAAAGCAGTCTTCTTAAATACGGTCTTTGGGCAACTTATTACCAGTTTTTTCCTCAATAGTACCACCGTCAGCATCAACATCTAACTCTTCACGTCGAATGGTCTCTTTAACTTCAACGGTTTCTTTGTCTACAACTTTTTGGACTCTGACTTCTTCGCGCACAAAAGCTTCTTTCTGGACATCAGCAACTTCTTCATAGAGTTCTATATGTGCTACCTCGCCCTCACCGAAGTTAGCTGTTTCAGCAGACACAACTTTGCCTGCATCTTGAGGAGTAACTCGCTCAATCACGACTCGCTCTCTTTCCACTGGAACAGAAACTCTTACAGTTTCTGTTTCAACGTGCTTGCCAATTGTCACTTCTCCAGTTTTCCGGCGTTGTTTGTTGGCAACCAATCTTTCTTCGTAAAGTTTGAAGGTTTGGTCTTCATGAGCGTTGACATCATACAGATCCGCGTCCTGTGCGTATGTGTAGTTGTTGCGATCATAAGTGGGAGCAGTACGACCATCTGTCGATGCTAGCGCAGCTGAACTTTCTACAGACGGTGTGCGATATCCTCCACGCACCCGTTCTTCATAGTCGTAATCAAGCGCTGTGTGTTCTTGATATTCAGGCAACTTTTCTGCTTGCTCTTTTGTGATTCCAACGGCATATACACGGTTTGCTCTAGAGTCAATACGCGATTTTCCTATTGGTAGTAATACTTTCTTGCCAAAAATCCATAAGCCTAAGTCAACAATTAAATAGCGGAATGCTCCTTGGTCGTCTACTACAGCATCATTTACTGTACCAATTTTCTCATCAGTTCCCTGAAGATACACATCCATTCCTTTGATGTCGTTACCTTGAATAGCATTCTGGTAATCTGTATCAAATTCACTTATTTTTTGCAGTGGCATTATTCTATTCCTTAAAATGTGCTGTTTCTTTTTTATAATTTAGCACATTCAATTTAGATAAATCTTGTTTCCGAAGATTGAGTTAAATCATATTGAGCTTTCAGAAAAAGTAGTAATCTCATTTAGTTTTACTTGCATTATAAAAAAGTCTTATTTCAATATCTTGACTTTTTTCACTCTGATGATGAAATCTATTATAACTAAAATTTTCCAGAAGTAAGTCAGGTTTTAGGGATTTTTCAGTCAGAGCTTTAACCCCGCATGAAAATAAGCCATTTAACAAAGTGGGGATTTAAACCTTGCTTACAACCTTCGCCCTAGAAAACTCTAGAGCGCAGTATTCATAAACCAGGACACCTCTATATATTAATATTTTTGTGACTAGATTCTAGCCGCAAATGTCAGGTTAAAACGCACCTACATTCATATAAATTCAGAACTTTCAGTTAGTTAAATTTCTTAAAACCTTACATTTCAATTAAATATCCTGATATTTGTTTAGCGCTTGTTGTTTGAGTTGAAGCCCTGATCTCACTCTAGAGAAAAAAAACTTACTCCAAGAGATTGATGAAAAACTAATATGAAAATGTCTTAATATTATTGAAGCCCTAAGAAATTAAGCGATCGCTTTAATTGAGCCGATTACTTAGTAATAATTAAAGGCAAGGCTACTGAGATTAAGCGTGTGAAAGCGATTCTCAAACGGCGAGTAATTGAGGATTTTATTATTTATGATGCCTCCGCAGGTGACAACTGAGGAGTTCGTCAAACAGTCAACAATGATAACAACAGTGAAGACCCTGCTGTTATCATTGTTAACTGCCGACATGAAACTTTTTAACTCACTGTATAGAGTCAAAAATTCATAGCTAAGGAAATAAAAGGCGTTAAAAATGTAGTTGTTAAAGCAACCGTTGCCAAAGTTGATAGCAACAAAGCCTAAACTTTAAAACTGTTCTCATTGCAGAAAATTAGGAGAGAATTATGGAAACTGAATTAGAGCAACAGCAATACGTTGATGCTGCCTCTCAAAACCGGATAGAAGCACTTAAAGGTTCAGAGGCTGGAAACTTGCCAATGTTACCGCCTGCCTCGGAAACTGAAGAACAATGGCAAAGAATTGGTAGACAGATTTCTACATTTTTGGCACAACTACCTGAGTACATAGGTAGGTTCTACCAAGAATACAAACTACCGATTATCAGCTTTGCTTTCCTTGTGATAACGGTTACGGCACTGAGAATATTTCTAGCAGTACTGAACGCAATAAATGATATTCCATTAGTTTCTCCAATTCTACAGTTCATTGGACTAGGTTACACAATTTGGTTTACTTTTCGCTATTTGCTCAAAGATTCTACTCGGCAAGAATTAGCAGGAGAAATTCGTTTGCTTAAAAAACAAATTCTAGGCAGACAAGAATCCCAGACTTAGAGCTAACTACAGTATAGTGGCGAATGAAAATTTTTTTTCACCATATATGTGTATTTAAATACTTGTGATCAAGTAAAACTAGGCTTTTTACTTGATCATTGTACAGATATATAGAGGTGTGCGTTAAAGTAAGTCGCTCCATCATCAGGACAAGCACTAATGAAAATGGCTTAAACCATCGATTAAAGAGATCAAAATAATCAAATGCCCATATTTTTTGTGGAATTTATTTATTTTTAAATAATAAACTGAGCGATGGCATATGGCGGGAGATAAATATGTACGTCAAATTAATAATGATGTAAACAACCTTATCTGATTTTTACAGCAAGCTTGGCAATAAAAAACAATAATAAATAAGAGGGAAAAAATGCCTAGACTCGTAGGACAGCGCTCTAATACTGGAGCAAACATCACCGTTCTCATCATCCTTGTCGCCATTTTTGGGGTATTTATGGAATACTTTGGCGTTATTGACATCGTTCCCGGTTTTGGCAGAGAGGGACGATATTTTCAGCTAAAAATTCAGCCAACTAACGAACAAGTTACTGGACAACCCAATCAATAATAACTGCGAGGAATAGAGAAATGCGTAAAGGTAGTGATGTGATCGATAAAGTAGTCGTCACCTCTGACAAGGGTCAGAAAATTCAGCGAATTATAGATTTAATTTTTGATCACAAACGCAATCAACTTTTGGGTTTCCTAGTTGAAGAGAAGGGACTATTTCGGGATGCAAAAGTTATTCCCCTACAAGAGGTGCAAGCGATCGGGTCAGATGCGATCATAGTTAAATCGAAACAATCTGTTGTTAAGGCACATCGTGTGCCTGCAATTAAAGAGATTCTACACCAGAATATCGTACTAAAAGGAACCAGAATTCTGACCACTGAGGGACTTTACCTTGGTGGACTGGTGGATTTGTTCTTTGATGAACATAGTGGACTGGTGGAAGGATACGAAGTTTCTGGCGGTGTATTTGCCGATGCTTACTCGGGGCGATCGTTCGTTCCTGCTCCAGAAGCACTGACAATTGGTGATGATGTTGCCTTTGTGCCTCCAGAAACTGCTCAGATGATGGAAGAACAGGTCGGTGGTATCCGGGGAGCTGTCCAAGCAACTGAAGACAGGTTCCAAGAATCGGCTCAAACGGCTAACCGCAGGCTACAGTCAGCAAGCCAGAATGCAGGTGAGCAACT
>NZ_CAXTNP010000012.1:6926-23181 GCF_964245575.1 uncultured Nostoc sp.
AACCGCAGGCTACAGTCAGCAAGCCAGAATGCAGGTGAGCAACTACAAGCTGCAACTGATGTTACTAGCAGCAAACTGCAAGACCTCAATCGAGATGCAGCTGCCTCCCTGACAAATAATTTGGTTGACCCTGCCGAGCAAAAGGTATACGTGATTGGCAAGCATGTTGAGCGAGATGTGCTAACGCCAGACGGTAGTGTACTGCTACTACAAGGGCAAGAAGTCACGCTAGTTGATGCAGAAGCGGCCGCTCGTATGGGTATCCTTGATGAACTCTATCGAGCTACTGGTGGCAGTCTGACTGCAAACATCAGCCGCAATTTGCAAGCAGCAACAGAATCTACTAGCAATCGAATTGGGAACGCAACGATGAGCAGTGCTGCTAACCTACGTCACTCCGTTAATGCGCTGACAGCACAGGCGATCCAGCAGGTAAGAGGGCGCAGAGTCCTGCAAACAGTCCGTGCTGACGATGGCTTAATTATTGCGGCATCTGGGCAGATTGTAACTGAATCCGTCCTTGCTCGTGCCCAGAGTTACGGCAAACAAGCAGAATTACTCAACGCTGCTGGTCTGGCTCTAGCAACCGCAGTTCGTTCTACCACAAGTGACACATGGTTAGAAACCAAAGTTCAACTGCGCCAGGGGGCAAGTGTCGCTCAAGAGAATCTCAACACTTTCTGGCAAGCCTTGAAACAGAAAGCAGAAATGCTACAAACACGCAGCACACGGGCGATGAGGAAGCAACGAATTGAACAAGCACTGGGTCGTCCTGTTACCCGCGTCATTCTTGATCCAGAAGACAATGTGATTCTGAATGTGGGTGAATTGATTACGCATTGCGCTGTGCGTCAGGCTGAAGAAGGTGGAGTCCTGAATATCTTACTGAGTTCAGTCTATATTAAAGAGCCAGAAATCTCTGGTCAAGAGCTACGTGCCCAAGAACATGGAATGGCGGCTCTGTCGCATCATGATAATGGGCGATCGCAACTTCAATCCAAATCAATCTCAGTAAACTAATGCTCGACTTTTAGCAATCCTATCTGATTTGTGAAAATTTGCGGTGTCTAGATCCCCGCTAATTCCTTTCACTAAAATTCTGGGTTGGTATGAAAAAACTGCACAGGATTTGCAATTACGTCAGGAATTGTTGCGTTACCCCATAGCTTGCCAGTTACTTTTCAAAAGGCGGCAAGCAGAAATTGAGGCGGAATTAGTGCAAAAGCGGCTTTACATGATTAGATGTGCCGATTTTTATTTTACAAGGTGGCCAAGACACACCAGATGCTTTAGCTAAAAGTCGGGTTTATGCTCAACTGATGCCGAAAGTCGAGTTAAAAATGATTGCCCATGCCGGAAATAACTTACCAGAATCTTGTGCTGGGGTTGTAGCGATCGAGATTCGAGAGTTTATTAAAGCTATCTTAAAAAGCCATAATTTAAACGAATTAAACTAGCTCATTCAGAGTTTGCTGCCAATCTAATACACATATTCTTTCGCTCTCAAAGCGTGATATGTGTTTCAAGTTTGTTGTCACAACTATCACCTGATCAAAACTCTTCAATTAAAAACGTTTATTTATATTAATTAAATAAACGTCAGGGTCAATATAATCGCTAAGTCTTAATTAAGTTATTGATTTTCTGCGATATCGATGCTTAGTCTATCTCCAGTTTCTGCATCCACTACCATTAAAATTTTCGATTTTTGAAATTTTTCTGGATGTGGTGTTTTTTCATCACGGACTCGTTGTGCTACATCAATCCCATTTGGTGCGTCAATTTCAATTAACCAGACACGACGGTTAGGATGTACTTGAGCATTTTCGACGCTATCACCGCCAAGTTTACTTTTAAATTTGATGTAATCAGCGTAAGTTACAAGCCGTGCATTTTTGAGATTTAAACCCTGTCGTAATTGTCCAATTGCACGTTCTTTTGTAATCATCTGCAAAACGGGTTTTGCGCTGTTATCTGGCTAAAGATATTCTGTCGGTGTTGTTGGTGATGGTGGCTCAGGAATAATAGGGTGCTTTAATTCAGGAGGTCTTCTGTATCCAGGAGGGTTACTATTATCTGGGTTATCTACTGAATTTTGCGCTAATAATGATGTCGTTGGAATTGTGATACCAATCACCAAAATACCTAAAAACAAAAGCTTTTTCATTTTTTTTAATGTGTTGATTACAATCTATTAAGGACGTAAGAATTGAATAGCGTTTGGGTTCCCATTTTGTACAGGAAACCAAAGCGAATACCAGTTACGGTTATTATTATCTGCGACTACAGGTGCAGTTCCAGTGTAATTCTGAAATCCTGATGCACTTACAGGATAAGACCAGATATTCTCGACAGAAGTTCTGTTTGTAAATGAATGTTGGTTATCTTGTGACTCGATACCAATATTTAACTGTTTCCCAACATTGTAATTACTCGCCCCTGCGATCGTAATGAAGAAAGCTGCAACGTTGTGTGTACTGTGAAGATGTTTGTGAAGCATTAACTTTTGTCACACCAAGTATTGAAGCTGTCAGTACGAAAGCTGCGATCAATTTTTTGTTCATAGTATGTGAATATGTCCCAATATTTACTTTAATCTCAGTGTTACGGCTTGTAATACCAATTCTGTATGAAGATGCGCCAAACTATATGAGGAACGAACCGCATTCGCGCAGCGTCTCCAAGAGTTGAACGCAAAGGACACAAAGAAAGAAAGAAGAAGCCAAGAAAATTTGGCGCAGCCTCACAAAGAAATGGTATAAGTCCTAATATCAAACTAAATCTATACTCTTTGTCAGTACGTTAATACCCGTATATTTACTTAATGATATAAAATCAGTGTTTACTGATTAGCTAACGAAACTTTATGAAGCTAATCTAAAGAAAAAGCTAATAAATGTTATTTCTATAACTCTTGGAGCAAAAAAACCATTACTACGCAAGATGCGACAATTAACTTAATATTCGGTTTTCGGTGTTGTTTAATAAAACCTATATTTATTTTGATTTTTTGTTGTTGCGAAATAAGTAGGTAGGTGTAATTAAGCATAAGATCAAACCTCACCCTCAATCCCTCTCCTTACCAAGGAGAGGGAAGCCGGAGGCAGGGTGAGGTTTTATATTTAATTTGACCCACTTACTTACTTAATTGGGTCAGTTGCCTTACCCATCAACCATTATTATTTCCCGCATTCCCCAAAGAATTAAATTTTGTTCCACAATTAAAGATGCTGCTATTTCAGGATATAAAACTTGCAAATAATTTACTAATAAAGTGCGATCGCCCCCTTTAATTGCAATCTTCTCATCAGGAAATAATTGCCACCACGCTTCAATAAAATTTTTGATTCCAGCTAGGAAAGTGTAAATAACTCCACTTTGAATTGATTCTGTAGTATTAAGTGCAAAACGTGATGGTAAAGACTGAAAATTTTGCATTTCTACTAATGGTAATTGTCCTGTTTTTTGACCGAGAGTCGCAAATTGCAAACCTATTCCTGGCAGAATTGCACCTCCAATCAGACGCTGATTATCATCCGCAGCTGTAAAAGTCAGCGTTGTTCCAGCATCAATCACCAACATTGGAAAACCCCACATTTTCCCCGCACCCCACAAAGCTAAAGCGCGGTCAATTCCTAATGTGGGATACATACCTTTGAGTGGTACTTGGTCTAAGGTAATAACGCGAACGTTGGGATAAATTTGCCAAATAGCAGTTTGGCTGGGAACTACGGAGGCGAGGAGGAGGGGAGGCGGCGACGCAGGGAAGGAATTGTCTCCGTATCCTCCTTGTTTCTTAGTTCTTTGATAGAGTGGAAAAATTTTCTCTAGTAAATCATCCAGGGTTTGACATTCAGCCATCTGTTGTATGACAGACTCAGGTATATAGTCGGTATCCCAAGCTGAGGAAAGTGTCTCGCCTAGAAATAATGCCCAATGCAGTCGAGAATTCCCAATTTCCAAAGCTAGCCAAACATTCTCTGTTTGTTCTGGGTGCTTATACGGTTTCACTGTTTTAACTTTTTTAAGTCAGTCAGAGGTTTTTTAATAAAAATTAACATTCAAGGCGTGTAACAATAAAACTAGAGGAATAAATACTCAATTTGTCAAGGAGGGGAGTTATGGTAGCGCTCACCGAAAAAACTGAAAAACGGCTCACCATACAGACTGTGGAAATCGCTCAAGAGACGACGGCTATTCGCTCTTTGGATTGGGATCGCGATCGCTTCGATATTGAGTTTGGTCTGCAAAACGGCACCACCTATAACTCGTTTATCATCCGTGGGGAGCAGACTGCCTTAGTTGATACCTCCCACGAAAAGTTTCGTCAACTATACTTGGATACGCTCACCGGACTAATTAAGCCAACAGATATTGATTATTTAATTATCAGCCACACTGAGCCAGACCATAGCGGTTTAGTTAAAGATTTGCTGCAAATGGCTCCAGAAATAACCGTTGTCGGTTCTAAAGTGGCGATTCAGTTTCTGGAGAATTTGGTACATCAGCCATTTAAACGGCGGATTGTGAAAAATGGCGATCGCTTGGATTTGGGCAATGGGCATGAATTTGAATTCGTAATTGCCCCAAATTTACATTGGCCGGATACCATTTTCAGCTTCGACCACAAAACCAAAATTCTTTATACCTGCGACGCTTTTGGGTTGCACTATTGCTCAGATAGCACCTTTGATGAAGACTTAGCAGCGATCGAAGAAGACTTTCATTACTACTACGATTGCTTGATGGGGCCGAATGCCCGGTCAGTTTTGTCAGCCCTAAAACGCATGGCGGAATTGAAAACCATCGGTATGATTGCCACAGGACACGGCCCATTATTATCTCACAATGTTGAGGAATTAGTTGGACGTTACCGCACTTGGAGCCAAACGCAAGCCAAGCCAGAAACAGTGATTGGCATATTTTACGTTTCCGAATACGGATATAGCGATCGCCTCGCGCAAGCAATTGCCAACGGTATCAGTAAAACCGGTGTTGCCGTGGAAATTGTCGATTTGGGATCTGAAGTCGATTTACAAGAACTGCGGGAACTAGTTAGCCGTTGTGCTGGGCTAATCGTTGGTCTAGCTCCGGCTTCTGGGGCTGCGAACATCCAAGCTGCACTCAGCACAGTTTTAGGATCTGCCAAAGAAAAGCAAGCTATTGGCGTATTTGAAACCGGTAGTGGCGATGATGAGCCAATAGATCCTTTGGTGAGTAAATTCCGTAATTTGGGTTTGACAACAGTTTTTCCAGCGATTCGGATTAAACAAACACCCACAGAAAATACTTACAAGCTGTGTGAAGAAGCGGGTACAGACTTAGCTCAATGGGTAACACGCGATCGCAGCATCAAAGCCATGAAATCCCTTGGTGCTGATTTAGATAAAGCACTCGGTAGAATTAGCGGCGGATTATATATTATTACTGCCAAAAAAGGCGATGTATCCAGTGCGATGTTAGCCTCCTGGGTTGCTCAAGCCAGCTTCAAACCCTTGGGATTTTCCATTGCAGTAGCTAAAGATCGGGCGATTGAATCACTCATGCAAGTAGGCGATCGCTTTGTTCTCAACATCTTAGAAGAAGGCAATTTCCAACCACTAATGAAACACTTTTTGAAACGGTTCGCCCCTGGTGCCGATCGCTTTGAAGGAGTGAGAACCCAGCCAGCCGAAAATGGTGCGCCTATCCTCAACGACGCCCTCGCCTACATGGAGTGCGAAGTCGTCAGTAGAATGGATTGCGGCGACCATTGGGCAGTATACAGCACCGTCTATGCCGGACGAGTTTCTAAGCCAGAAGCTTTAACTGCTGTGCATCACCGCAAAGTTGGTAATCACTATTAGGGACTGGGGATTAGGGATTGGGGACTAGGGACTAGGGACTGGGGACTAGGAACTATACCCAATACCCAGTCCCCAATACCCAGTCCCCAGTACCCAATCACCAGTACCCAATCCCCAATAAAGCTATGTCAACAAATAAACCCCGTGATGTTCAAGTTTATCCAATAGCTACAGATACAAGAATACTGCGATCGCGCAGTTGGTCTAGGCTCAGGTTTGAAATTGAATATGCTCTTGCTAAGGGTACAACTGCTAATTCTTATTTAATCGAAAGCGAGAAAACTGCCATCATTGACCCTCCAGGGGAAACATTTACGGAAATTTATTTAAAAGCGTTGCAGCAGCGTTTCCATCTCGAAGACTTAGATTATGTAATTTTGGGACACGTCAATCCCAACCGCGCTGCAACTTTAAAAGCTTTGTTAAAAATTGCCCCGCAAATCACTTTTGTTTGTTCTAATCCAGGGGCGATAAATTTACGTGGGGCGCTGGAAAATCCAGATTTACAAATTCTTGTGATGCGGGGCGAAGAAACCCTAGATTTAGGCAATGGGCATAATTTACAATTTATTCCCACTCCGAATCCCCGCTATGCAGATCAACTTTGCACCTACGATCCGCAAACGGAAATTCTCTATACAGATAAGTTATTTGGGGCGCATGTTTGCGGAGATCAGGTATTTGATGAAGGCTGGGAAGTATATAACGAAGATCGGCGCTATTATTTTGATTGCCTCATGGCTCCCCACGCTCGTCAAGTTGAAACAGCGCTGGAGAAATTAGCTGATTTTCCCGTAAGAATGTATGCCACTGGACACGGGCCTTTGGTACGCTATGGCTTAATCGAACTGACTAAAGCTTATCGAGAATGGAGTCAACAGCAAACATCTGCTGACTTGACAGTGGCGTTGATTTATGCATCAGCTTATGGCAATACGGCAACATTAGCCCAAGCGATCGCTCGTGGGATTACAAAAGCCGGCGTTGCTGTAGAATCGATTAACTGCGAATTTACTGAACCAGAAGATATCCGGGCGGCTGTGGAAAAAGCCGGTGGTTTCATCATCGGTTCTCCTACCCTTGGCGGTCATGCACCCACACCTGTGCAAACAGCTTTAGGAATTGTACTATCTACTGCTACTAACAATAAACTCGCTGGTGCTTTTGGTTCCTTTGGCTGGAGTGGGGAAGCGGTTGATTTAATTGAGGGTAAATTGAAAGATGCTGGCTATCGGTTTGGTTTTGACACCATCCGCGTAAAATTCAAACCCGACGATGCCACCTTACAATTGTGTGAAGAAGCTGGAACCGACTTTGCCCAAGCATTGAAGAAAATCAGAAAAGTGCGATCGCAAAGTCTTCCTGCTACTAATGTAGAACAAGCAGTTGGTCGGATTGTCGGTTCTCTTTGTGTTCTTACAGCCAAAGAAGGCGATCGCTCCAGTGCTATGTTAGCCTCTTGGGTATCTCAAGCTAGCTTTAGTCCCCCTGGTTTAACCATAGCCGTTGCTAAAGAGCGTGCAGTAGAAACACTGACGCATACAGGAAATAAATTTGTCCTCAATATTCTCAAAGAAGGCAATCACTTGGGATTGATGAAGCACTTCCTCAAACCCTTCGGCCCAGGACAAGACCGATTTGCCGATGTCGCCGCCGAAGAAGCTGAAAATGGTTCTCCTATACTTACAAATGCCCTAGCATATCTTGAATGTTCCGTACAAAACCGGATGGAATCTGGCGACCACTGGCTAGTTTATGCCACTGTCGAAAATGGCAAATTGTTAGATAATGATGGCGTTACAGCCGTGCATCATCGCAAGTCGGCAACTCATTATTGATCTTATGCATAAAAATTCTGGATAATCCCCCATAAAGGGTAGTTATGCGGAAAAGTTCTGTATAATTTGCAATGTTGGGTCACGTCTGAATGCACAAGTGTATCTAATACCTTTCTACAACATCACTGCAAAATTATTTAGATTACCTTCGAGAGAACAAGTAGTGAGTGCTACGAATAATCTAATCGGTCTTTCTAATGGTGTATTTAAATCCCCAACTGATTTAGTGTCTACAAACTTGGAGAGAGCCGAAAGAATCCGCATTGGACTTGGCATTTATGAGAACAGGTAAGCCAAGTTGATAAACGTATGATGTTACTTGTTAAAAATGGTCTTCGTTTAGTTCTTCCTTCCACTATCTTTATACTCACGAATGGAGAAAAGCGATCGCCTGATGCTGCTTGGGTAAAATTGTCACGATATTGGGAAGCACAAACCGCTAAAATTTTAGACAGAGGTATTTCCTACTTATTCTGATAACTCAACGCTCTCCGTTAGAAATTATTGCCATGAGATTACATGAACTTGAAGATCAAGCACTGAGATTATCTGCCGAGGATCGTTGGCAGTTAATCAATACATTAATGCGATCGCTCCAACCAAAACTTCAGCCAACTTCAAAGCCGAAGGGTTTAGCTGCGAGTTTAATCGGTATTGCCAGGACTAACACATTGCCACCTACAGATGAAGAAGTGAAAGCAATGCTAGATGAGCGGTTGGTGCAAAAGTATCTGTAATGCGAGTTTTATTTGATACGAACGTTCTGCTAGATGCTTTGCTAGCGCGTGAACCTTTTGTGGCGGATGCTGCTTTTTTGCTGGAGACGGTTGAATCGGGACAAGTTGAAGGGTTTATGTCGGCCACAACGGTTACGGATGTGCATTATTTAGTTGGACGACAGACTAAGAGTACTGAAGTTGCGATTGCCGCAGTGACTCAATTGTTGGCATTGATGGAAATTTGTGCGGTGGATCGCGGGGTACTGGAACAGGCGATCGCACTAGGGTTGACTGATTTTGAAGATGCGGTGCAGGTAGCATCTGCCATGAAGTTGGAGTTGGAGGCGATCGTTACTCGTGATGTAAATGGATTCACAGGTTCGCCGATTCCAGTACTCTCACCTAAAGATATGAGAAATCGGTTGATGTAGCAGAATGACTGAAAAGTTCTTAATTGAGTCAATGCTACAAACCGCAAACGGTGAGGCAGCCTCATGACCTCGTTGTTGTATTGGGCGATCGCAAGCCGTCTTATCAAAGGTATAATTAATTCCAGCAATAGGTTGGGTTTCACTTCTTTCAACCCAACCTACGCAGGTTAAGGTTTTTATGGCTAACTGAACCGGAATAAAAAAAGGCTCAAGCATTTCTGCCTGAGCCTTTTCTAAATTCAACTAAATGACTTTCGCCTACTTAGCTTAGTAGCGACCACGGTTGTAGCCGCCGCCACCACCGCCGCCACGATTACCACCGAAAGAACCACCTCCACCTCTGTCTTCTCTGGGCTTGGCCTTATTCACTTTAAGGTCACGACCCAGCCATTCAGCACCATCAAGCGCTTCAATGGCTTTTGTTTCTTCATCTTCTGAACTCATTTCCACGAAAGCAAAGCCACGTAAACGGCCTGTTTCACGATCAGTAGGTAGCTGAACACGCTTTACAGCACCATATTCTGCAAATACAGCACTCAGCGCATCTTGTGTAACTTCATAGGAGAGGTTACCAACGTAAATTGACATTAAATGTCTCCAAAATCATAAGTTTGTAGAGATTTAGATTTCGGAGAGAAGTCTGTAATACCAAAAGGGAAAAGCCTGTCAATACTAAAAACAAACACTGTCGCCGAATTAATTCTCATTTCACTTCCCATAATTACATATCAACTAACTTTCTGGAGGAAAGTTTGAAAAACTGTTATAAAAAGTTATACTACTAGTTGATAGCTAGATGCTGGGTAGTTGCAAAACGCGTCAGGCTATAGTCACCAGCCACACCACCCGCCCGATAAACTAATCTACTCTCTTTTCTAAATATTGCCCAATCATCAACTGCTCACCAGCACGAGAGATGATCGTCTGTCTGGTGCGGTATTTGCTGCCAATTAGCTTTAACTCTTCCTCAAATACTGAACCGTTGTATTCAGTACGCAAACACAGTGTTTTCGGGTTGGAGAAATAATACTGGGCGGTGACTGGTTTGGATATGGCAAAACCGCGATCGCGGTACAAAATGTTTCCCATAACCCCAAATATTGTTGAACCTTGGGATTCTTTCTTTGTTTTCAGCACATCTGTACTTACCCAGACAACTGCTGCACCACAGATTAAACTACTTGTATCAGGCAACTCGTGCATCTGAGCTAGCTTTTGCAATTGATCACAGCCCTGCTCTAAAAAATTGATTGTAACTATACTCTCGATCTCCTTAGTTTCTCCTTCCGGTAGCGTGTAGTAGCGTCGTTGCGATCGCCACTTACCCTCTGATTCCTGGAAAAATTCGGAAATCTGGGATTCATCAGTGGTTTGTACAATTCTGAGCAATGATGTCACGCCTTAGCTTCCTCACCTAATGCAAATATATTTCTGGCAAAAAACTTCATTCTTGCTGTTGTTGTTATGCTACTTATCGCCCTGTTCTTGCCATATTACGCAAGGGGGGTAAGAAAAATAGTGTTTTCTATTACATTATAAACCTAAAAAAGCAATAAATATTTAACATTCTTAATAAATCAAATAAAATACTATAAATATTTGTAGTTATGCAGGAATCAAAAGTAATATATACAGGACTTACGCAAAATAATGGAGAAACGAACCGCAAAGGCAAGGCAGTGCGCCCTTGCGGTTCCCCGACTTGTTCGCTCTTAGCGTTCCCGCAGGGTAGCAACTGCCGCGCAAAGGACACAAAGGAATGAGAGTTTCAGAGAGTTATTGCGTAAGTCTTAATCTAAAAACAAGGGTAATTATTGTAATACCGCCTATGTTAGGATATCGGGCAAAAAGTTTCGTATCTTTAGAAAAACCCTGGTTTGTCCTATAGGTAGATTTCAGAAAACTAACAAATATTTATACTCGGTTTATAATTTATTTATTATCTGCAAGAAGATTTTCTACCTCTGTGTAAGAAGTAGAGCGGTGAGAAATTTTTGATTTTTATGGGAAAACAGTAATTTCTGATACAGAAACTTACTGTTAGACAGCCTAGGAATTCTCGCCGTATTTTGTTAATTAAATCTCTCAAAATTACTTGATAAAACACGACGGTTTTTCCCCAAAAGCTGCCCAATAAGAGAAAAATAAATGATTTTGGATATGAATAAGCAGCACAAACAGGTGAAAATGACAGATCCGGTAGCCGCCAATCAGCTCATTAATATCCAGTTAAATTCAGTTGTGAAGACTGAGGTAGCGATGCTTGGGGCGGGCTGCGCCTACACAGATTTAAAGAGTAGACTTCTTGCAAACAGCACTAGTGCAACAGGTGGAAAAGCTAAAAGAAAAAATTACTTACTTTCCTCCACCTTTGTAAGAAGTTTATTAATTTCTTGTTTGCTAGGTATAGGATTGCTGACGGCAAGTTGTGGCTCGTCGCCCAAAGAATCAGCAGATGCAGAATCTCAAAGTCCTGGTAGTAAAGAACGCACTAGTGCAACACCTGTAGATGTGGCGATCGCTCGGACTGACTTACTCGAAAAACAACTAGAATATACAGGTAATACAACACCCTTTCGGATTGTATCAGTGCGATCGCAAGTAGAAGCCCGGTTATTGGCTTTGAACTTGGATGTGGGCGATCCGGTAAAACTTGGGCAAAACGTCGGGCAGTTAGATGATGCCATACTTTCAACCGAATTAAAGCAAGCAGAAGCAGAATTAGCAGCCCTCAAATCAGAAGTAGCTAGGGCAAGCAATCAGGTAAGCAATGCCCGTGCAGACGTTGAACGGGCGCGGCTAGAAGTAGTACAAGCCCAGGCAGACTCCCAACGGCAACAGAGGTTATTTAAAGCTGGAGCGATCGCTGAACAAACTGCCCAGCAAGCACGTACCCAGGCGCAAACAGCCGCCCAGGCACTCCGGGCAGCCCAAGAACAAGTCCGTACAGAACAGCAAGCCGTCGCTGCCGCCCAAGGAAGAGTACTTGCTCAACAGGCATTAGTTGCCCAAACCAAAGAGCGCAGGTCTTACGCTCAACTCAAATCCCCCATCACTGGCGTAGTCACACAAAAGGTGACAGAACCTGGCAATCTTCTGCAAGCAGGTAGCGAAGTTTTGAAAATTGGCGATTTTAACACGGTAAAAGTCGTCGTCCAAGTTTCGGAATTAGAACTAGCACAAATTCAGGTTGGACAGTCTGTACAAGTGCGCTTAGATGCCTTCCCCAAAGAAGCATTAATTGGCAGAGTTACGCGGATTTCCCCAGCTGCCGATGCCACAGCTCGCTTGATACCTGTAGAAGTAGTGATTCCCAACACTCAAGGTAAGATTGGCAGTGGACTACTGGCGCGAGTCAACTTTGAAAACCAGACTCAACAGCGCGTAGTAGTGCCGCAAACAGCTATTCAAAAACAAGCAGGAGCAGCAAAGGGAGCAGGAAAAGAGCAAGAAAACCCGTCGGGGACGCTATTTGTGGTGAAAGACACAGATGGTAAGACAAAAGTAGCGACGCGTGCAGTTACTTTAGGAAAAAGGGCTGATAGCAAAGTGGAAATTTTATCCGGTTTGCAAGCGGGAGAGCGCTATGTTGTTCGTAGTGGTAAGCCGTTAAAAGAAGGTGACACTGTAAGTCTTTCAATTCTTTCAGAAAAGCAATAGTAGGG
The DNA here is from genome assembly GCF_964245575.1 of uncultured Nostoc sp. GTDB lineage: Bacteria > Cyanobacteriota > Cyanobacteriia > Cyanobacteriales > Nostocaceae > Nostoc. The sequence goes on from NZ_CAXTNP010000012.1 coordinate 19,426, forward strand.
TGAGCAATAACCACCATACCAAAGAAAAAAGTACTCAGTAGTCAGCACTTAGCACTTATCACTTAATATCATGCAACAAGCAAATAATAATGGCAATGGCGGATTTAGTCTTAGTGCGATCGCTATCCGCCAACATATTGGCACACTCATGCTCACCGTGGCAGTAATTGTCATTGGGGTATTTTTTCTCACCACGATCCAAGTCGATCTTCTACCGTCAATTACCTATCCACGAATTGGCGTTCGGCTAGAAGCCCCTGGTATTTCACCAGAAGTAGCAGTGGATGAAATCACCAGACCCTTAGAAGAAGCTTTATCAGCAACCGAGAATGTAGTACAAGTTTTTTCTCGCACCCGTGAGGGACAGGTAAGCCTCGATTTATACTTCCAACCAGGGGGCGATATTGACCAAGCCCTAAACGATGCTACTGCTGCTTTTAACCGAGGTCGAGGACAACTCCCAGATACGATAGAGGAGCCGCGCTTATTTAAAGTCGATCCTTCCCAATTGCCGGTTTATGAATTGGCATTGACATCTGCTTCTTTGCCAGGTAAGTATTTACGCATATTTGCTGATGAAGATTTAACGCGTGAACTCAGTGTTGTACCAGGAGTCGCCTCTGTTGATGTATCTGGCGGTGCTGAAGAAGAAGTACGGGTACTTGTTGACTTAAACCGATTGCAAGCTTTGGGTGTCGGGTTAAATGATGTCTTAGATGAATTAACAGCCCGTAACCAAGATACTTCTGGTGGTCGGATTTTAGGGCAAAATTCCGAGCCATTGACTCGGACTGTAGGACGCTTCCAAAATGCCAGGGAAATTGAAAACCTCTCTGTAGAAGTTTCCTCCCCTGCCTCCTCTATCTCCCCTGCACCTTCCCGCCGCGTCTACTTGCGAGACTTTGCAGAGGTAATTGATGATACAGAAGAACAGCGAGTATTTGTTTACCTGAATCGTCAGCCTGCGGTGAAATTTTCAATTCAAAAGCAGCCTGAGGCCAATACAATCACAGTTGTAGATGCTGTTAAGCGGCGAATTGAACAATTACGGCAATCGGGTTTAATTCCAGCAGATATGACTTTGAGTCCCACCACAGATGAATCTGTTTTCATCCGCAATTCTTTAAATGATGTCATCTTTTCGGGGATTTCTGGAGCATTGTTAGCAGCAGCAGCAGTGTTGTTATTTTTAGGATCATTCAGACAAACATTGATTATCAGTTTGACGATTCCGTTGTGTACTCTAGCAGCGATCGCTTTGATGAAAATCTTTGGCTTGACTTTGAATGTATTCAGTTTAGCAGGTCTGACATTAGGAGTCGGTCAAGCAATTGACACATCCGTTGTGATCCTAGAAAACATTTCCGAAAAAACGGGGATGACTCCCAATCAGAGAGAAATGGAGGCAGGGGAGCAGAGAAGCAGAGGAGCAGAGGAGAAGGGGAGAAATTCTAAATTCTTTATTGACAATGCGATCGCTGCTTCTCAAGAAGTAGAATCTGCTTTAGTTGCGGCTACAGGTGCTAACTTAGTTTCTGTAGTACCATTCCTGTTAATTGGCGGCTTTATTGCACTGTTATTTAATGAACTGATTCTGACAATTAGCTTTGCAGTTGCAGCCTCACTTGTCGTCGCTATTACAATAGTGCCGATGCTGTCTTCTCGACTTTTGGGAATTCGCTGGTCTAGTCGGATCAGTGAATTTTGGCTGCTTAGACAATTTAATCACCGATTTGAAGATGCTACACGGGGATACAGTAACTTCTTAACCAAGATTTTACGCTATCGGCTCCTCGTCGTTATCGCTGCTTTGGTAATTTTAGGCGGCAGTAGCTTCTTTATGTTTGGTCAAATTCCCCAAGAAATTTTACCCCGCATCAGTACTGGTCAAGCTAACTTGAGAGCGCAGTTTCCTCCCGGTACACCTTTAGCAACTTCTGAGAAAGTTATGCAAATTGTCGATGGCATTTTGCTCAAACAACCAGAAACCGAGTCTGCTTTCACAACTGTGGGTGGTAATTTATTTGGTAGCAATACTACAGAAAATCCTTTACGTGCCAGCAGCACCATCAATCTAAAACCAGGCACAGATGTTGAAGCTTTCGTCAAAAAAGTAACTCAGGAATTTAACAAACTCAACTTAGCAGGAATTCTACTGCGCCTTAATCCTGGTCAGGTGCGGGGTTTAGTTTTGAGTAATTCTCCAGTGCAAGGATCAGACGTTGACGTGATTCTGCAAGGTGAGAATGAAGAAAACTTAACGCAAGCAGGCGCACAAGTATTGCAAGCATTGCAAGAAAGGGCAAAATTAGCGACATTCCGACCAGATGCCGACCCCCGACAACCGGAAATCCAAATTCGCCCTGACTGGGAAAGGGTTTCAGCTTTAGGATTGAGCGCCGGGCAAATTGGTGCAACAGTTCAAACAGCAATTGAAGGTTCAGTTCCTACGCAAATTCAACGCGGTAATCGTTTAGTTGATGTGCGGGTGCAGCTAAATAAAGAAGCAATTGCGCGTCCTTCCCAGCTAGAGCAATTACCGCTATTTACAGAAAACAATCAACTAATCCGCCTTTTTGATGTTGCAAATATTCAAGAAGGTCAAGCGCCTGGTGAGGTGCAACGGATTAATCAGCGCCAAGCTTTTATTGTGGCAGGTAATCTCACCGAGGGAGCTAGTCTTGGTGAAGCGATCGCAGAAGTCAACGACGTACTTAAGGATGTAGACTTACCTGATGGCGTTTCAATTGTACCTAGTTCTGCCCAAGAAACGAATCAGCAACTTCAGGATGCTTTAAAAACTTTGGGGGCGTTGGCGACGTTCTTAATCTTTGTAGTCATGGCGGTACAATACAATTCGCTGATTGACCCATTGGTAATTATGTTCACCGTACCACTGGCGTTAGCTGGGGGAATTTTTGGACTTTACATTACCAAAACTGCAATTGGTGCAACTGTTATTGTTGGCGTTGTGCTGCTGGTGGGAATTGTAGTGAACGCAGGGATTTTAATGGTAGAACTGGCAAACCAAATTCGGGAAGAAGAAGATTGTACTCGCCAAATTGCGATCATCAAAGCTGCTCCTCAACGCTTGCGCCCAATTATCATGACCACAGTCACCACTATCTTGGGACTGTTTCCTTTGGCGTTGGGTATTGGTGAAGGTTCTGAATTTTTGCAGCCTTTAGGGATTGTAGTTTTCTTTGGGATGGCGATCGCAACAATGCTGACATTGTTTATCATCCCCTGTTTTTATATTCTGCTGCACGATTTGCTAGGTGGGAATTGGGCAAAACCAGTGTTCATCCGGTTACGTGGATTTACCAAAAAACTTATTTCCATCACTAATAGGGATTAAGGCAAAACTACTCCGTTGCATAAGGATTTTGTTGAAATGAGCGTCTAACGCATCACTAGATAGCACGATGCGTTAGGTTAAAGCCCAATACTACTCGCTTACAGCAGTTTTTATGTATTTGAACCACACCTGTCGTAGGGGCGCAAGGCCTTGCGCCCTTACTGCGTGGTCTATTTACCTGAAAATAGCTGTAAGGCTAAAAAATAAAAATGTGTAGGTTGGGTTGAGGAACAAAACCCAACATTTTGAGGGGTTTGTTGGGTAACGCTAAAGCTCAACCCAACCTACGAATATTCAAAACCTACGCAGTATTGGGTTAAAGCCGTAATGCACTCTATTTATCTGTGAAAATTTAAACGTTTGCAACAAATACTCTTCCATGTATAAGAAAGGCTTAA
>NZ_CAXTNP010000012.1:23281-46578 GCF_964245575.1 uncultured Nostoc sp.
TGTGAAAATTTAAACGTTTGCAACAAATACTCTTCCATGTATAAGAAAGGCTTAAGTTTTTCTTGCAAATGTATAATCCGTTGCAGCAAACGCTTAATACTTTGCAACAAATACTCTTCCATGTATAAGAAAGGCTTAAGTTTTTCTTGCAAATGTATAATCCGTTGCAGCAAACGCTTAATACTTTGCAACAAATACTCTTCCATGTATAAGAAAGGCTTAAATCATTGCAACAATTGTTGTAATGAACTTATGAATTGATTTGCTACTGGAAATCTCAAAATAATCTAAGTCCCGTTAACTAAACTTTTGTGAATGCGATGTCTACGATGGTCACTGACTTGTACTGAGCGACTTGTACTCTTGCTAGTCGAAGTAAGCCGAAACATCTAGTATCAGTTTCAGTCGGGGTTTAAATCTCCGTCTGAAATGTCTTTAATGCAAGAATTTTGAATTTTGAATTGTTAACGTATCCCTGTACACTGAGGATCTTACCAACCCCAATGTATCGCCAGGTGCTGGAATCATTCCACCAGTGCCAGCAAAGCAAGTGGATAAAGATGGGCCAATCAGAGTGGCTAGTTATTACACTGCTGTTCCTGAATCAACTAATGTTTTGGGTGTAGTAATGTTTGTCGCTTTAGGTGTAGCTTTAAAAGTAAAGCGATCGCTACCCTGTTAAAGCTCTCACTCTGTAATTAATTCACGATACACTACCAGTGTTTCCTGATGAACGCGGGCAACACTCAGCCTCTCTAAGTTGTGATTTGCCCGTTGTTTCCACTCATGCAGCATATCGGCATTACTCAGTAATTGTCCTAAAACTCCGGCCAAAGCATTACTATCTTTTGCTGGCACTAAAAGTCCTGCTTGCCCATTGTCCAAAGCTTCAGGAATCCCGTCTACTTGAGTGCCAACGATCGCAGTTCCAGCTTCCCTAGCTTCCGAAAGTACCAAGGGGCAAGGGTCACGATGGGAAGCCAGCACAAATATGTCACAAGATTTGAGATAGCGTTGAGGTGACGGCTGGAAGCCTTCAAAATGAATGCGTTCTTTTACAGAAGTTGCTTGTGCCTGTGCCTCAAATAGCTGTTTATCAGGGCCATTTCCGACCAAATAAAGATGCGCTTCGGGAAAATCTGAGGCGATTTGTTCAAAGGCAGCGATTAACTCAGCAATTCCCTTGCGTTGATACATCCCAGCTACAGTTGCGATCGCTGGACGTTGTAATGGTAAAGGTTGATAATCTTGTATTTGTCGCGTGCGGGGGCTGCCCAAAGTTCCATTACATACTACCCGCAACTTGCTTTCGGAAATACCGCGCTGTGCCATAGAATCTCGCACAGCTTTGCTAACAGCAATTACCCTGTCAGCTAAACCCATCAACAGACTAGAACGCTGAAATTCGTTGTGGACTGTGGAAACTAAAGCATATTTATGCCCTTTAAAAATGCGGGCTAGGATAACTCCCGTCATCATGTGGGCGTGAACAATATCCGGCTGAAATTCAGCTGCGATCGCCAAGTAACGCATAGATGCTTTAATAATACTTATCGGTTTCCTGGTTTGGTCTAGTTGGTAATGTTTGACACCAGATATATTTAGTAATTTCTCATATTCACCACCAGCCGAAATAACCGCTACCTCATGACCAGATTTAGCCTGTAAGCAAGCCAGATCCACAGCCACATTCACAATACCGTTACCTATTTCTTGAACGTGGTTCAAAATATGGATGATTCGCATAATTTTTAAGATATATCTAAAAAATAAAGATAAATAACTAAAAGGAGTCAGTAGTGCGAACTGACCAAGAGCGTTTATAACTAATTACTTAGCTTAAAGACTTATTCAATAACAGCTCAATAAATCTGGATAAAACTCCCAAATTATGAAGAGTTAATCAAATTAGATGTTTTTCAGCTTGACTTTAGCAATTTAGTAAAACTAAATACTTTTGTAGCTTTACAAAAACAACAACTTACGTAAGGATAAAAAAGAAGGAAATTAATAGTAAAAAATAGTTCTCTATTACTGTTATAGATTGTGTGAAAACTCGGTAATTACAAAGCTTCAGTCAGTTTGAGTTCACCTCATAACCTTAACTTTAAGTAAAAAAATGGCAACGCTACATACCTCGTACTTCCAGGTAAATTCCGTAATTACCACACATTACACACGCAGCCTGGTCTTTATCGACATGGCAGTGGAAGACTATCAGAGTTTAGTCAAAGGTGTTATCTCCAACAGTGAGGTGTTCGTAATCAATCCAACACAAAATGGTGTTGAGCAAATTACGGAAGTTTTGGCAACTCGTGCTGACCAGAATCTTAGCAGCATTCACATTGTTTGCCACGGTGTTCCTGGTAACTTACAACTGGGTAATACCCGTTTGGGACTCGATACCCTCGACGAATATAATCAGCAACTACAACAATGGCAAAAAATATTTAACGCCTCGTCAAAAACCGATGAATTATCGGTTAAATCTGCGACAAAATCTCCAGTTAGCTTACTCATCTACGGTTGTAACGTAGCTGAAGGTGATGCAGGGGCAGAATTTATTGCCAAACTGCACCAACTCACAGGGGCAAATATTGCTGCTTCGCGTCAGTTGACAGGCAATGCAGCATTAGGCGGCAATTGGGATCTGGAAGTTCGTACTGGTGATATGGAAGTGACTCTAGCGTTTGCAGAAACGACGCAGGAAGCTTACGCGGGAGTACTAGCAACCTTTACGGTAAATAATACCGGGGATGCAGATGATGGTGATCCAAATAATGGTATCACTACTTTAAGGGAGGCAATTAACTTAGCCAATGCTACTGCTGGAGATGATGCGATCGCCTTTGGGGGAGTGTTTACTGATGCCACCCCAGATGTTATCACCCTCACCTCTGGACAACTGACGATTACCGATGATGTCAGCATCTTGGGAACTGGGACATCTAATCTGACTGTGACTGGAAATAATGCCTCTACAGTATTCGAGATATCGGGACTAGCGACAGGTGTCACCATCGATGGGGTGGCGATCGCTAGCGGCGGTATTAAAGTTAATAGAAATTCCATTCTCAGCCTAGCGAACACCAGTGTGTCTGGTAATACAGCAGGAAGTGGCATCTCTAATAGCGGCATCCTCAGTCTTGCTAATACCAGCGTCTTTGGCAATACGCAAGGTGGTATCTCTAATGATGGTAGTCTCAGCCTAACGGGAAGCAGTGTTTATGGCAATACCAGGGGAAGCAACAGTAATAATGTAGATAATGCCGGAGGCGGCATTTTTAATGACGCTTCTAATGGTAAAATTGGTACTCTCAGCCTAATTAACAGCAGTGTCTCTGGCAATACGGCAAACTTCGGTGGTGGTATCTATAGTGGTGGTACTCTCAGGCTGACCAATAGCACTGTCTCTGGCAATACAGCGTTATATGATGGCGGTGGCATTTATAACGCAGGTGTAGGTTATGATGCCGGGTCAGCTATTCTAATTAACACCACCATCTCTGGCAATACAGCGTTAAATGATGGCGGTGGCATATACAATGGCTATGCCTACGTGGAAGACAACAGGCTGACCCTAATCAACAACACAATTAATAACAACACAGCTGACTCAGATGGTGATGGTACTGGCGATGGCGGCGGTGTTTTTAGTTACCGTGATTCTTCTTATCACGTCAAAGTTAATAACACCATCATTGCAGGCAACTTAGACAACTCCACCTCCGGTGATATAGACCCCGATGTGCGTGGTGGACTGATTGACTCCGGCAATAACCTGATTGGCAATAAGACTGGTAGCACTGCCTTTACCACCAGTACCCTCGTCGGCACAAGTGCTAGCCCCATTGACCCCAAACTCGGACTGCTGCAAAATAACGGTGGTGCAACCCTTACCCAGGCGTTACTTGCGGGTAGCCCCGCTATTGATGCTGGCAAGAATTCTCTAACACCTGCTCGTATCACCACTGACCAACGCGGTGCTGGATTTCGCCGGAAATTCAATGGTGTTGTTGATATTGGTGCTTATGAAGTCCAGTCCCCCACAACTAACCCACCTGTTGTTAATACTGACACAGTAGTGACTAATACCAACGATTCTGGGGCAGGGTCATTGCGGCAGGCTATCCTCAATGCCAATGCGACCGTTGGGGCGGATACGATTACTTTTGCGGGCGTATTTACCGATGCCACCCCGGATATCATCACCCTCACCTCTGGGAAATTAACGATTACCGATGATATTACGATTTTGGGGACTGGAGCATCTAACCTCACCATTAGCGGGAATAATCTCTCAGGTGTGTTCGAGATATCCGGCACAGGCACAGATGCCAGCATTGATGATTTGAAAATTGCTAATGCTAATGACCCCTTGGGCAGTATTTTGCTCAATACCAATACCAGCCTTAACCTGACAGGAAGTACTGTCTCTGACAATACGGGGTTAGTAGGCGGTATCTTTAACAAAGGCACTCTTAGCCTAACTAACACCACAGTCTCTGATAATAGTGGGTCATCATTAGGCGGAGGCATCTTTAACAAAGGCAACCTTAGCCTAACTAACAGCAGTGTCTCTAATAATCGTGCATTTGTCGTTTACGACACTGCCTACGGGGGCGGCATATTCAACACAGGCAACCTTAGTATAGCTGACAGCACCATCTCTAATAATAGCGCGTCCGCCAACGGCTCAGATCGCAGCCCTGACCCTTATCCATCCTATGGTGGTGGCATTTATAACTCAGGCAGCGTCGATATCACTCGCAGTACTATCTCTAATAATAGTGCGGCAGACGGCGGTGGCATCTCTAACTCAGGTACTTTTAGCCTGACTAACAGCACTGTCTCTGATAATAGTGTCCTTTATACTGGTGGCGGCATCCTTAACAGTGGCACTCTCACCCTCACCAATGACACCATTACCAATAACGTAGCAGAGGGCTTTAGCTATGGCGGTATTATTGGCAACGGTGGGGGTATTCTCAGTAATGGCGGCAGTGTTATCGTTGGCGATACCATTATTGCAGGTAATTTCTACACAGTTTATTCTGGTGATCCCCGCAATAGCGGTTATTCCCGCGACGTTTCTGGCAACTTTACTGACGCTGGAAATAATCTAATTGGCGACAACACAGGTAGCACAGGCTTTACTTCCAGCAGCCTCGTCGGCACCAGCGCCAACCCCATTGACCCCAAACTCAGCGCCCTGCAAAATAACGGTGGTACAACGTTGACTAATGCCTTAATTGGGAATAGTCCTGCCATTAACGCAGGCAATAATGCCCTGATTCCACCAGGTATTACCACTGACCAGCGCGGCGCTGGATTTGACAGAATATCTGAGGATACGGTTGATATTGGTGCATTAGAGTTTAATGGGCTAAATGGAACCAATGGCGCTGATAATCTAGTAGGCAAGAACTACGGTGACATAATTAACGCTCAAGCTGGGAACGATACCATCACAGGTAATCAAGGCAACGACATCCTAACTGGTGGCGGCGGCAAAGATAAATTTATTTACAACTTAGGTGACGGTGTTGATACCATTACCGATTTCGGTGGGTTAGGTAAAGGCTCAAATCCATCAGAAGCAGTTATTAGCGAATTGGATACCCTGAAATTCCAAGGTAGTGGATTGACAGCCCAAAATCTGCTACTCACCCAGAATGGTAACAATCTAGAAGTTAGTTTTGAAGGGGTGGCTGATGACAAAGTTATCTTGCAAAGCTTTCCCCTGGAAAACCTAGATAACCTATGGGCACTAGGCAATATCTTGTTTGATGGGCAAACCAGCATTAGTGACAGCTTTGATGTCTTCAATGCCAACTCCACCCAAACCAGCATATTCAACAAAAACACAGTCACCTTTCTTAATGACCTAAACAACAATGTCAATGGCTTTGACAACTCAGATGATGTTATTAATGGTGAAGGGGGTAATGACCGCATCGACGGCTTGAGTGGTAACGACCTATTACGGGGTGGTGAAGGTAACGATACCCTGCTTGGTGGTGTTGGTAATGACACTCTGGTTGGTGGTCGAGGTAATAATAGCCTAATCGGCGGTGCTGGTGATGACATTCTTGTTGTTGGTGGTGAAGCTTCCGAGACCTTGACTGGCGGTAGCGGTAATGACCAGTTCATCTACCAAATCAGGTATTCCTATACTACAATCACAGACTTTAATCAGAGCCAGGATAAGTTAGTCTTTACTGACCTGTTTAAGAGTCAGGGCTACAGTAGCAGCAATCCCATCGGTGATGGCCACCTAAAATTTGTGCAATCGGGTACTTCTACACTAGTTGAAGTCCTTATTTCTTATAGTCCTAGTTATTCTTCTTTTAACACCTTCGCAACTTTGGATAATTTCACCGCGACAAATCTGGTAGTTGGTAGTAACGTCATTGTCTAGCGCTCAGATTTAGCATAGTATGGCGAAAATGCAGATGCCAATACTAAATTGCATAAGTTCATAGCGAATTGACGAAAACAGACTCTGCGTCCTCACTAAAATCTGAGCAGTAAAAACTGCTGCTCAGATTTATCGGTTTATTTCAATTTAAACTCTTAATTCGTCACAAATTTACGAAATTATCTACTTATTAACTTTTGCAAATGCTAAGTTTTTAACAGGAAAAACTATCGTCAACATTTCAAAAGTTACGATTCAATCAACACAAGTTTGCGAACCTGAGAATTGTTTCCTTGAGAGCGACGTGATGAGGCAGCTGTTAGCAAAAACTTCCAAGACTGAGGAGAAATTATAGACGGATCTATCATTGAAAGAAAACTCTTGAGATTTTTTTGCTTTAGTGCTACTAAAATCCAATGGAGTTTCAGGTAATTTTTTATATCTTGAAAATGAGGAATTTTTGAGCGATGTTGCTCATCCACCAAGGCGTAAATTTTTTCCTTCATCAAAATATTTGTAGCTAACCGTCGAGACAAAGAAAACTTTTGATTATATGCACCTGGCCAGACAGTGCGGTAAGCAAGACACTGATTAAGGAAAATAGCATCGCCAAACTGGGCAATCCGAATCCAGGAATCGATATCATCACAGTTAGCATCGAGTGTGGAGTCCCAACCACCAGTTTTTAGAAAAGCATCACGTCGAGAAGCTACTTGTACAGGCGTGCCAAAGGGTACAAGCTCTAAGAGCATACCGTAGTGAATATCGGCTTGTGGGATATAAAAAGCTAAACCAGGGCCAACCTGGGGAGTGCGACTGAGTTCAACTTCATTACCATCCACCTGAGCCGCCACACAAGAGCAGATTACAGCATCGGGACGAAGTGCGATCGCCTTAGCCATCTCTTCTATGCAGTTAGGCGCTAAATAGTCGTCATCATCTAAAAACTTAATCCAGTCGCCGCTAGCTTTGGCAACTCCAGCATTTACGGTTGCTGCATGGCCTTGATTCACTTCGTTACGATGATAAACAATCTTGTCCCCTAAGCTTTTAATATAGGTTTGGGTATCGTCAGAAGAACAGTCATCGGCAACAACCACCTCGCACTCCATTGTTTGGTTACGAGCCGAATCAATTGCTCTTTGCAGCAAGTTCACGCGATTATAGGTACTAATAACGACGCTAAATTTCATAAATTTCACCCTTGTGTTATGGCATTCTGCAATATAGCCTTGAACTTTAGGCTGTTGTATCAGTAAAATTATCAATCCCAACAAGTAGACTGAAATAGGATTATCGATTTATCATTAATGATCGTGAGATTTTTTTAAGCAGACACCAAAGACTATGAGCGCTCAAGAGATTATCCGCTCCATTGAAGCGGAACAGCTAAAATCAAATGTGCCTGACATTTATGTGGGCGACACCGTAAAAGTCGGAGTAAAAATCAAGGAAGGCGATAAATATCGCGTACAACCCTACGAGGGAGTAGTGATTGCCAAGCGCAACGGTGGCATCAACGAGACTATTACAGTCCGTAAGGTTTTTCAAGGTGTGGGCGTTGAGCGGGTGTTTCTGTTGCATTCTCCCCGGATTGACAGCATCAAAGTATTACGTCGTGGTAAGGTACGCCGTGCTAAACTGTATTATCTCCGCGATCGCGTAGGTAAGGCAACCCGGATCAAGCAACGGTTTGACCGCCCTTTGTGATTCGTCCTTTATCAATAGTATGAGAGAAATCTTAAGCGGCATCTGCCGCTGACTTGTTTTCAAGGGCGAAATTGAGGTATGATAAAAATCGCGTGTTGCGTTAAACTAAAATTTAGTTCAGCGCAATAACTGAATCAAAAACAGCTTGTGCGCTCTTAGTTCAGTTGGTAGAACGCAGGTCTCCAAAACCTGATGTCGGGGGTTCAAGTCCTCCAGGGCGCGCTCAAGAGCAAAAAACAAATCCCGAAATAATTACGCAGCTGCTATATTAGCAGTTAGCGATAATAATTTCGGGTTATTGTATTTGTAGTTGTTTTGCTTTCAGTAAGTGAAATAGAGTCGAAACTGCAAACTTGGATGAACAAATTTTAGATTTTAAATTTAAAATTTAAATTTTGGATTGACAAAAAATCAAATGGACAAGCCAAAATCTTAAATTGAGTGCCTTTGCCTTAAAGCATGGGGTAAATCTAAAATCCAAAATCCAAAATCCAAAATTGAGTGAGAAACGGGGGATTAAGGGTCGTGGCCAAAAAAAGTGAAGCAGAATTGCCAGAAACCACAAATGGGTTTAGCTTTAACAACTTCATACAGGGAACCAAAGAAGAACTTGAAAAAGTAGTTTGGCCCAGTCGGAAACAGATAGTGAGCGAATCCGCCGCTGTGTTGTTAATGGTTGCACTCTCCGCATCTTTGATATACTTAGTCGATGGATTGTTTCGTTGGGCAGCAACACAGGTGTTCTGATGACTTTTGCAACAGACGAACCTCGCAACTCCACCTTGCAGTCAGAGGAAACAGCAGAAACAGCAGAAGCAGCGTCAAAAGAAGCACGCTGGTATGCAGTGCAAGTAGCCTCAGGCTGTGAAAAGCGTGTAAAGACGAACTTAGAGCAGCGCATTCAAACTTTTGATGTAGCCGACAAAATTGTTCAGGTAGAAATTCCGCAAACGCCGGCGGTGAAAATCCGCAAAGATGGCAGTCGCCAGCATACAGAAGAAAAAGTTTTCCCTGGCTATGTGCTGGTGCGGATGATGATGGATGATGATACCTGGCAGGTGGTACGAAACACCTCCCATGTAATTAATTTTGTCGGTGCAGAACAAAAACGTGGTAGCAGTAAGGGTCGCGGTCATGTGAACCCCATACCACTGAGTTCTTCAGAAGTCGAACGCATATTCAAACAAACCAGCGAACAAGAGCCGGTTCTCAAAATTGACATGGCTACTGGTGATAAGATAATGGTGCTTTCTGGGCCATTTAAAGATTTTGAAGGCGAGGTGATTGAAGTCTCTCCAGAACGGAGTAAACTTAAAGCCTTGCTCTCAATTTTTGGCAGGGATACACCAGTAGAACTGGAATTTAATCAGGTAGAGAAACAGAGTTAAATACAAATGGCGAAGAAAGTAGTGGCGGTCATTAAACTGGCCCTGAATGCTGGAAAAGCCAACCCAGCACCGCCAGTGGGGCCCGCCTTGGGTCAACATGGCGTTAACATTATGATGTTCTGCAAAGAGTACAACGCCAAAACAGCAGACCAAGCTGGAATGGTGATACCTGTAGAAATATCGGTTTTTGAAGACCGGAGTTTTACATTTGTCCTCAAAACGCCACCAGCATCAGTGCTGATTCGGAAGGCGGCGAAAGTTGAAAAAGGCTCGAATGAACCCAACAAAAAGAAGGTTGGGTCAATTAGCAAAGCACAATTGCAAGAAATAGCCCAAACGAAACTCCCCGACCTTAATGCCAACGACATAGACGCGGCAATGAAGATTGTAGCAGGAACGGCTAAAAATATGGGTGTAACAATCACGGATTAGTCATTGGTCATTAGTCATTGGTGAATAACAAATGACAAAGGACAAAAGACAAAAGACAAGTAAGCAAAAATTATCGGGGGAGAGGCGAGGCTTCGGAATAACCCCAGGAGAACAAAATGCCAAAAATATCGCGTCGTTTGCAAGGACTGCAAGCAAAAGTAGAAGATAAGGATTATCATCCTTTAGAGGCTTTAGCCCTTCTCAAAGACACAGCAACAGCTAAATTTACCGAAGCTGCGGAAGCCCATATCCGACTGGGAATTGACCCTAAGTATACAGACCAACAGTTGCGGACAACGGTAGCATTGCCCAAAGGTACAGGACAAATCGTCCGGGTGGCGGTGATTGCCAGAGGCGAAAAAGTGAACGAAGCAAGCAATGCTGGTGCTGATATAGTAGGTTCAGAAGAACTGATTGACGAAATCCAGAAAGGTAGAATGGATTTTGACAAGCTGATTGCCACACCCGATGTGATGCCACAGGTGGCAAAGCTGGGTAAATTGCTTGGGCCGCGTGGTTTGATGCCATCACCCAAAGGCGGAACCGTAACATTTGATTTAGGAAGTGCGATCGCAGAATTCAAAGCTGGTAAATTAGAATTCCGAGCTGACCGAACTGGTATTGTTCATGTTATGTTTGGTAAGGCAAGCTTCTCGCCTGAAGATTTGTTAGTCAACCTGAAGGCATTACAAGAGACCATTGACCGTAACCGTCCTTCAGGGGCTAAAGGTCGTTATTGGCGCACATTTTATGTGTCAGCCACAATGGGGCCATCGATTAAAATTGATGTCACCGCCCTACGAGATTTGAAACTGAGCGAAGCAGCGTAAAAGGGACTGGGGACTAGGGATTAGGGACTGGGGATAATACCTAATCTTGATTATCTAATACCTAGTACCCAATACCCAATCACCAGTACCTAATTAAATAGGCAAAGCCGGAGACAGCAGGTGCTAATAGCTTAAATATCCTGCCGAGGTTAAAACTCTAATAGTCAGAATTACCACCCTTAAAGGTGTAAGAATTATGGCGTCAAGAGTCTTAATACTCAACCCCGGCTAAGTTAGCTGGGGTTTGTTGTTTGGGTTCAGATTTAAAAGAAACGTACAAGTAGGGCACTTCACCGATTATTTTAAGGAGGTGAGATTGGAATGGGTAGAACACTAGAAAATAAAAAAGAGATAGTAGCTGACCTCAAAGAAACTTTGAGTCAGTCAACTCTGGCACTGGTAATAGAGTATCAGGGACTAACTGTTGCTGAAATTAGCGATTTACGGCGGCGGCTGCGTCCCAGTGGTACTGTTTGTAAGGTGACGAAGAACACCCTAATGGGCATTGCCATTAAAGATGATGAAAAATGGCAGCCTATGTCGGAATTGCTCAACGGTTCTTCCGCCTTTTTGCTGGTAAAAGAAGATTTTTCATCGGCAATTAAGGCATATCAAGAATTCCAAAAAGTCAGCAAGAAGACAGAACTTCGTGGTGGTGTACTGGAAGGTCGCCTACTCAAAGAACCTGATGTCAAGGTACTGGGAGACTTGCCATCTAAGGAACAACTCATCGCCCAAATTGCTGGGGCTATCAACGCCTTGGCTACCAAGATTGCTGTGGGTATCAACGAAGTTCCTGGTTCACTGGCTCGTGCTTTGCAGGCTGTGTCTGAACAAGAGCAAAGTGGTGGTAGCACCGAAACTGCTGCTGTCCAAGATAGCAGTGCCGAAACAGAAACTGTTGCTGATAGCAGCACCGAAACTGCTGCTGAATAGACTTCGTAGTTCATCAGTCAAGATGAGGCAGTGCGGTCTTCTCCCAAAGGGAGAGGCTAGCGCCAAGGGGTCTCCCCAAGTGGAGCAACTGCCGTTCAAAAGCTAATGACTAATGACTAATAAATAATCAAAATTACAGGAGTTATATCAATGTCTGCTGCAACCGATCAAATTTTAGAACAACTAAAAACCCTTTCTTTGTTGGAAGCTTCTGAGTTAGTCAAGCAAATTGAAGAAGCTTTTGGCGTGAGTGCTGCTGCACCCGTTGGCGTAGCGTTCACAGGTACTGGTACTGGTCCTGCTCCTGCTGATGAAGTTGTTGAGCAAACCGAGTTTGAAGTGATTCTCGAATCAGTCCCAGCTGATAAGAAGATTGCCGTGTTGAAGATTGTCCGGGAATTGACAGGTTTGGGTCTGAAAGAAGCGAAAGACTTGGTAGAAGCTGCGCCCAAGGCAGTTAAAGAAGGTATTGCTAAGGATGCTGCTGAAGATGCTAAGAAGCGCATCGAAGAAGCTGGCGGTAAGGTGACTGTTAAGTAGTCATAATTCTATAGCAAGGGACTGGGAACTGGGGACTGGGTGAAAAGTCTTTTTGTGTCTAAGTTTTATCATCTGTTGATGTCCTAATCACCAAGGCTTTTGCTATATTACAAGTTTTTGATTAAGGAGCCTAAGTCAGGCTCCTTTTTTTGGGATTTTTCTTCAACGTCAACTGCATAGCATTCCCTCAATCCTCGCCAAATCTTCGCACTCTCCGCATCTAGCACCGCGATCGCAGCTACTATATTTCTATACCTGTTCATAAGCAGCAATGAAATCATCGCGTGATATACCCGATTGAGTGCAGATACTTCAAAGGGTAGAACCTTTGATCAATTTATGAATTGGCAAAGTTAAAGGAGTAGTTGTGCCATCAGGATTTTGTCTAATCATAGAAATATGCTCTTTTTCTCTGACTATTGAAAATCCAAAACCCTCAAGCGCTTTAATTACTTTTGATTTAGGAGCATCAACAGGAAACCTTGCCATTATATGCTTGCCTGTGCGACAAAAGCTTCGAGTATTGAGGATTCAGATTCTAGTACCGATTCTCTAAAAGTTTCGATATGAAACAAAATGACTGAACACACATCATTTAGAGCTTTTTCGTAAGTGTCTCACCAACTACAATCCCTTGAATACCTAAAGGATAAGCAATCATTGAAGCAGTCAATTAAGCAGCAGAAAATGACAATGACAAATAATTTGTCCCTCTAAATATTTTGACAAATATTTTGTCGCCACAGACGAATAATTTGACGCTCTACAACAAATGTCCATTAAATTATTATTGTCCATTTTAAAGAATTTTTGTCATTTTGCGTTGAAGAGTAGTAATCGCCAAAATCCTTATTGATTAAGGCTTCTAGTGATTTTCTTTTTAAATAACTCAATCACAAATTTTTAAATTAAATGATGTCATAAATAACATAAAATTTTAAAGTAAATGATGACATATTTTTAAGAGTGTTTATGCCCAGGAAGCCTATGAGCAAAGGATTTCCAGCTTTGGAAATAGAGGAGGTATCAACAATGGAGGAAGAACAGACAAAGCACCTCCTTGTTAACGAAGATTCAGTAGATTACTTAAAAAAGGTGGACTTAATAGATGCTATTTGTCAAGCACCTGACAAGGCGGCTCGTAGGGATGCGATCGTAGATGCAGCGAAAGCTCTGGGTAAAAGCACTCGAACTATTAAGCGCATGATACAGAAAGTTGAACAGATAGGAGTTGCAACTCTGGCTGTTGGGCGCAAGGATAAGGGACAATATCTTATTCCAAAGATCGGTAAAGCTAACACTTACCTTCCCCTAAACCGCGATACGGAATTGTTTGACTGGCTTGATGATCAGCGTGATGCAAAACTCTGTGGTTACATTACCTCTGCTACGGGTTCTGGCTTATTAAAAGCTTGTCAACTGTACAGGACGCAATATGTGAAACGGCGAGGAACTCTGTTAGAAATTCCTGCGACTGTTATCTATGCAGAAATTGACCAGCATGGTGGGCCAACAGATTTATATTGCTCCATTATGGAAGAAATAGGTCATCCCCTTGCTCATGTTGGAATACTGCGAGATTTGCGAGCGCGTGTATGGGGAACTCTTAAAGGATATGGTGTTAAAATACTCATCATTGGGAATGCCGACTATTTAACATTGGAAGCTTTTAATGAGCTAATTGATGTTTTTACAAAAATGCGAATCCCGGTTATCTTAGTTGGAACTTACTATCTAAGCGATAATATTCTTGAACGCAAAAGTCTCCCATACGTGCGTGTTCATGACTCATTTTTATAGTCATACGAGTTTCCTAATTTAACTAAAGAACAAATAATTGAGGTTGTGGACGACTGGGAAGAAAAATTTCTGCTAGAAAACCGTCGATTAAATCTTACTCAAATTGATAGTGCAATTTCTTATTTGGAACATAAATCCAAAGGTCTGATTGAGCCTTTGTATGATTTACTTCGCAAAATTGCAATACTGAAAATTGATGAACCGAATTTTAAACTGAATCAACACGATTTGACCCAACGTTTCGGTAGACGTAAAGAACCAAAAGTTAAATTTGATAAGAAAAGCTAAAATGTGTTCTTTGCTTAAATATCAAGATAATCGGGAATAAAATGGGTTAGCGTGGATACATTATAAGGTATTTAAAACCCTTACTAAACCGTATTGGGAAAATCTGTATTAATGTTGCAGGATTATGCACTTAATTTGTTAATCGATACTTTTGCTGACAACAAAACTTAGCGTTTGCTCAATTGATTTCAGCGCTGATTGGATATCTGTACTTATAGCATCTGCCTCAGCTTTAATTACAGCAACACCTTTACTCACTTCTGTCAGAGTTTTTTTCATGGTTCTAATTCTGCCCAAAGCTGTGCGAATTTGCTGAATTTGTTGTTCAACAGCAGCCACATCCATTTCTGATTCAAAGGTACGCAATTTATTTAACCTTTGCTGGATTACCAAAAAGCGGATAGCAATAATTAAAAATGGATGAGTTGTGGCAATCCAATAACCTGACTCAGAAACTCCCTCTGCCCAGTCGCCGATTTCCTGCGCTAATCCGTCACGAGAATAACTTAAAAAAATTGCCGAATTAGCAGAACGCCGTACCATTGCTTCTTGTAAATGTTGAGTAATTGCTTGGCGACCAAAAGGGCTACTGGCG
Source organism: uncultured Nostoc sp. (assembly GCF_964245575.1). Classification (GTDB taxonomy): domain Bacteria; phylum Cyanobacteriota; class Cyanobacteriia; order Cyanobacteriales; family Nostocaceae; genus Nostoc. Next base: position 38,222 of record NZ_CAXTNP010000012.1, read on the forward strand.
GTATTTGGCGGAGAATATCACGCATAGAGGCTTTCCCATATCTTAAAAGCTATAAGCATTCTTCAAGTTACTGCAAGCATTAAATTAGTGTTTTTCAATATTCTTACTTTAGCAGACAAACATTGTCACACATTAAAAAACATTGATAAACCTTTTTGAGTTTTTAAAGAAGGTTGCAGCGATATGATGATCTGGCGGTAAATATTTCTAAAGTTGATGAGCCAAAGCAATCGCGGACAAACTTCGATATAATCTTTCCCCAAAAATATATACGAGGCTTTGGTGAGATAGGCGAGACAAGATTCCTAAAATTGCTGATCGAACTCTTTCATAGTATTATTCGGTTAACCGAACAATTAGATTCGGTTAACCGAATAACACTCTCAGCATCCAGGATTTCAACCAGCTTGCTGCCAAGATAACTGACTGGATTGCTATGGCAGTTGTTAAACAGTTTTATTTCCCTTGTCTATGGCAAGCCGTTTAGGTATTGAAATGTAGTTATGAAGCCAGAAGCTGTTCAACATCCGCCTTGGTATGTAGAACCCAATGAAGGGGAGAGTATTAGTCACTATTTTGGACGATTTAGGCGACACGAAGCAGTTTGCGTCTCGTCTCCTGGAACTTTAAGTAAAGCCGCAGGAATTGGCCCAGTATTAGCACGGTGGGAGAAATTTCGGTTTAATCCATTTCCCAGTCAAAAAGAATTAGAAGCAATTGCTAAATTAATTGGTTTAGATGTAGACCGAATTGCTCAAATGCTCCCGCCCAAGGGTGAAAAAATGAAAATGGAGCCAATACGCTTGTGTGCTGCGTGTTATGCAGAGCAACCATATCATCGATTGGAGTGGCAGTTTCAATCAACGGTGGGGTGCGATGCTCATAAGCTACGTTTGTTATCAGAGTGCCCCTTTTGCAAAGAGCGTTTTGCTATTCCTGCTTTGTGGGAAAAGGGAGAATGCAAAAAATGTCATGCGCTTTTTAAAAGTATGAAAAAGAGACAGAAAGCCTACTAAGCAATACTTCCAGGCAAATTTTTTTGCTTTACTTAGGTGTTCCAGAGATTGTTATTATCTACACTTTCTCAAAAAATGTGTAGGCGTAGCCCATCGTAGACATCGCTACCAGTTACGTTTGCAAACCAGATGTAGAAACTGCGAAATATCTTTTTCAAGTCTCGTAGCTTCACTGATGGGGTTTTGCAAAAGGCGATCACATGGTTTGGCGACTGGGCGATCGCTTTTGTTTTGTTAAATCTCTTTATTAAAGTTTTTCAATGTATTTATATTAAGTATAACGATTTCAAGTTAATAGTTGTTCTAAAGGAGGTTCATGATAGTATTTTTGTACTAAAATAGTACTAATGATGTTTTTTCGTACTTTATTTATTTCTTAGGTGATGTAAGGGTATGAAAGTGATTCTGTATTCAGTAAAGTAGTGGATCAAGTTATTTATCTGTCATGGTAAGCAGTGGAAGCAGTGGTTCGGGGTTAATGCTATGGTTACTTGCTCTTTAGTTGCGAAATATTTTATCTGGCGGGCTAATAATTTTCATATTCAAGATGTCGATTTGACACCCATGAAGCTGCAAAAAATACTGTTTCATGCTCAAGCCTTGTATCTTGCGCTTTATGGAAGTTCATTATTTGAAGAAGATTTTGAAGCTTGGCAAAGGGGGCCTGTTGCTAGAAATGTATATTTTGAGTATAAAGAGTTTGGATCTAAGAAGATTGATCGTCCTACAGCAGAGCCTGTTTTGCCCCCTGAAACTGAGATTTATTTAAGTCGGATAGCAGATATTTTCTTGCCAAGAAATCCTTACGTGCTTAGTGCTATAACTCATAAACCTGGAACTCCTTGGAAAATCATTAGAGGAGATTTACCAGATAATGCTCCCTGCGATAAAGTTATACCCAAAAAGCTAATTAAAAATTATTACCAAGAATTACTTAATGATACTAAGGAAAATCAAGGAGAAGAGGCACTTATAAGTCAATTTTTGGACTTTTTAGCTGAAGATACAGAAAAGAACTTTGATGATATGATTCCCTATACGGAAGATATGCTACAAAAAGATAAGTATCTTTTGAAGGGAGTAGTTGATTTGTGAAACCAATATCTGTAAATGGATGGAAAATATATTTCCATCCATTATTTGGCCAACAATATCAACAGTTACGAAGTATAGTAACTAAGCTAAGGGAAAATTTATCTGATGATGAATATGTTATTCATACAGATGTAAAGTTATTTGCAGCTATTGTAAAGATAATATATGAAGTGATACCGTCTGATCCTTTTGCTCACTATTTAGTCTTAACAGGAAATTTAAAAAAGTATAGTAGAGTTAAAAAAAAAGGCTTACCCGATAGATATAGGTTATTTTTTAAGATATTTAAAGATAAAAAATCTATAGTTATTCTTTGGTTGGGACATCCCCGTAAAGAAGGCGATAAAAACGATTGCTACACTAAATTTTCTAAGATGGTCGCTCGTAATCATTTTCCTGATAATTTTGAGAATTTAATTGCTGAAGTAACCGAATTCCAAGAAACAAGTCTGGAAAATTGAGATTTAGTAAAATATGAAAATACAAATAAGTACAAGCAGCACATAGCTTTTTGAAGCTTTCATACAGCCAGTGATTCATCGTGAATATTTACTCAACTTGATTTAGAAACTTGACAAGATTTCCAAATTTGTCTTCCAATCCTCATCATGTGCAAGTTTAGGGCTGTATAACCAATAATATTGTATCTGAGATTATTTCGCTCAATTTGGTTGGTCTTGCTTGCGTTTATCAGGACTATCGTGAATTGAACCGTCACAGAAAACTGCGATCGCCTGCTTCTAGTAAACAAAATCTGGCTGAAAGTCTAACTCAATAACTTCCAAGGGGGGAACGGTTCAATTTATCCTTGTAAAATTTCCAATTAGGCAGAAATTTATTCATCAAAGCCACAAACCGATGGCCATGATGACGTTCCAACAAATGTACCATTTCATGAACTACAACATATTCTAGACAGTGCTTGTCTTTTTTCACTAGTTCCAGGTTGAGCCAGATGCGTTTGGCTTGAATATTGCAAGTACCCCATTTAGTTTTCATCAGTTTTATCCCCCAGTCCTCAACCTGAACTCCTATGTTCTTTTGCCATTTGGCGATTAATGGGGGAATCTCCTGTTTTAACTGCTGTCGATACCAGGATATCATCACTTGTTGGCGTTGCGCTTCATTACTTCCTTCTCTTACATAAAGGTCAATATATGTATTATTCCTAACTTCTACTTTGGGATTGCCCTGATAATAAATGACGTTTAGTAAATAGCGTTTACCTTGAAAATAATGGCTTTCACCAGAGACAAATTCTCTTGGTGACTGGCGTTCTTGTGTTTCAAAATTAGCTTGATGTCTTTTAATCCAGGCTAGTTTGGAGATGGCGAATAAACGCACAGCTTCGTCATCTATGTGTAAAGGTGTGGCAATACGTACTCGACCATCAGGGGGGTACACTGCCAAGTGTAGGTTTTTAATATTTTTTCTGGCAACGTCTATGACGAGTTCCCCGATAGTTATTTGGTGCATTTTAATACTCGCTTTGGCTTTTGACTATTTCAAAAATGCGATCGCAATCTTCCGAAGAATCTAAATATTGCTTAATAGCATTTTTTACTTCGCGCTCTTTTATTGTCTTTCCACGCCACCCATCCTTTTTGGTTTTGCGAATCGCGTCATCTATCGCTAGGGATAATTCTTCATCTTGATTAAGGTTGTCATATAAAGCCCTTTTAGCAGCAGAGTTCAATGATTGAGGATACTGTGAGGAGCTACTCGGTTGACCAACTTGTTTACTTAACTCAACAATTTTCTGCAAATAGGCTTTATAGTCTTGGCTGGCTGCTTTCCGTGCTTGGATTAACTCATCCAGCAGTGTGGACATTTTATCAAAATATTTCGGGTTGGTTGGTTGTTGATCGATAATGACTTTGCGTAAGTTGTTTTCGATGGTTTCTGCTACAGCTTTTTGGTTTTGTTTGATGCCTTTGGGTAATGCGTCAACTGCATTTGCACCGCGTTCGACAATTAACTGAATTAGTGTCATATCGTCGAAGGCTGAAATAATTTCGCTATCTTCTGCTCCGATGTAGGTATCAATTAAGTGACGCATGGCGGGTTCGTAGGCTTTTAAGTCAATGTAATCGCCACTGGCTAACTTTACCTCTGCGCGTACTTGTTCGTAATGCGTAACTTCTTGTTTAATAACTTTAGTTTCTGCTGTGCTGTATCCCGCTTCTGCCATGTCGTTGGATAGATTGGCATAGGCTCGAACTAAAGCTGAAGTGTACTTATAAAGAGCAATGCGCTGTTGTTGATTTTCTTTAATGATGTCTGGGTTTTCAGTATCGGCACCGCAAAAATAGCGAATATAGGCATAGGTGTCTTGGGGTTGCTCTACAGGTTCGCACAAGGCTTTGATGCTTTCTCTGGTATTTTCTAGGCGTTCTCTGCCTTTTGCGATTCTGTCACTCAATAATCCATCGATGTCGTCTGGTTCGTAGTCTTCAAATGCTTCGCTGGTATAATCGTTAATTGATTTTTATAGGCTTTTAAATAGGTCTTTATAGTCGATGATGTAGCCATATTCTTTATCTTCAGTATCCAAGCGGTTGACACGACAAATGGCTTGAAATAGTCCGTGATCGTGCATGGTTTTGTCGATGTAGAGATAAGTAGCAGAAGGTGCATCGAATCCTGTCAGCAACTTATCGACTACAATCAGCAGCTTCATTTGGGCTGGTGATTCGACAAATTTCTCTTTAACTTCGTCTTCAAATACTTCTGGCGCTTTGCCGTTGAGCATTTTTTGATAAATTTCGTACTGGCGTAATTTTTCTGTCAGTTCCTCTTCTCCCGTACTTTCGCCTTTGATGTCTTTCGGGGAAGGTTTGTAGGATGTGACAATGGCACATTTGGTAAAACCAGCATCTTGGAATAGCTCGTAATATTTACAAGCTTGGTAAATGCTACCAGAGACGAGTATGGCGTTACCATGACCACTTTGCAAGCGGTCTTTAGTTTCAAAATCTAGCAGAATATCGCTGACAATTATTTCCAGTCGAGATTTTGAACTGAGAACTTTTTGCAGATTTACCCAGCGTTTCTTGAGTTGGGTTTTGGCGTGTTCTGTTAAGCCTCTGGTTTTGGCTTCAAACCACTGGTCAATTTTGGTTTGTGAGGTGATGTTTTGATCAACATTGCGAGCTTCGTAGCGCAAATCAAGGACGACTTTATCAATTACGGCTGTTTTGAATGTGTAAGTGTGAATGTAATCACCAAAAACGTTGATGCTGTTTTGCTTGTCTTTTTTGAGTAGGGGTGTGCCAGTAAAGCCTATGAATACAGCATTGGGTAGGATTTCTTTCATCGCGTCGTGCAGGGTGCCTGTTTGGGTGCGGTGGCATTCATCCACAAATACATAAATATCGCCTTTCGCGCTGAAGTCGCTGGGCAGGCTACGCTTCAGTTCTTCAATGTAGCTGTTATAGTCTGCGTCGTCTGCTTTGTCTTTCTTGCCAAATTTGTGGATTAGGGAGCAGAGTAACCAGGGAATGGTGCTGTTGAGTTTGTTAATCAGGTCTTGCCCGCTTGTAGTGCGGTAAATGGCTTCGTTGACTCCCTTAAAAACATTCTCAATTTGCTTGTCTAGTTCATCGCGATCAGTAATTATCAGGACACGAGCATCAGTGATGTTTTCCCGAATCCATTTAGTTAGCCAAACCATTGTCAGGCTTTTACCACTGCCTTGAGTGTGCCAAATAATACCTACTTCCCGACGACGAAGGTAAGATTGGGCAGCATTAACCCCAAAATACTGATTATGGCGGCAGACTTTTTTAATACCCCGGTCAAAAACAATAAAGTCGTGAATTAACTCTAAAAAGCGTTCTTTGGTGCAGAGTTGCAGCAGGTGTTTATCTAAAAGGTCGGCGATGTCACTGTTAGTATCTTCTTTCCAGGTGAGGAAGTATTTTTCTGGGATTTCTATGGTGGCGTAGCGGAGTCCTTCGGTGTCGTTACCTGCCATGACAAACTGCATGGTGGTGAAGAAGGACTTAATAAATATGGATTTTTGGTTATCGAGGTTTTGGCGAATGCCTTCAGATACGGAAATGGTGCTGCGTTTAAGTTCGAGTACACCGATCGCAATACCATTAATATAAAGTACGATGTCTGGGCGTTTGTCGTTTTTACCTTTAATGGTGACTTCTTCGGCGATCGCAAAGTCATTTTCTAGAGGTTGTTCCCAGTTGATCAGCCAAACGGTTTGGGTGTTTTCGCCAACTTCTTCTTTGACTTTGACCCCATAGCGCAGGAGGCTATAAACTTCTTTGTTGATGTCATAAAGGCTTTTGCTTTGGTCGCCTGCGACTTTGTTGAGTTCATACAAGGCTTTGGTGATCAGGCTGTTGCTGTAGCCTTGTTTGTCGCGTAGGAAGGTGCTGAGGATTTCCGTTTCGATGTTGCTGTTGTTAGGTCGGTCGTGCCAATCACCCAGATAGCGATAGTTTAATTGTTGCAAGAAAAGTTGCACAATGCGATTTTGGGTTATGCGTTCGCGTTGTCCGACCTGGCTCATCACATTTCCTCCATTGTCTGAATCACAGATTGATACGGATTACTAGATTACACGGATGATTAAAATGACGTAGATAGTGAAGTAGATAGGTTATTGATGAGATTCTTTGCTGTGTAAGTTTTTCGGTGTCATCCTTTAATCAGTCTAATCCGTGTTCTACATGACAAGCCTTTTGAATGTTAGGCTTTTGCTACCAAAGTTTATCAGTAATCCAACTTCTAATCTATAGGCTTTTAAATAGTTGAGGGCTTGGGCTAGGTGGACATCTTCGAGTTGAATGACGGCTTTTAATTCTACGAGTATTTTGTTTTCAACTACAAAGTCGGCTCTGCGTGTACCGATAGGTTCGGGTAGGTTTTTATAGTAAATATGCTGTTCTATTTCGCGGGCAAATTCTAGTCTTGCTTGACGCATCTCGTAGGCTAAGGCGCGTTGGTAGATGACTTCTTGGAAGCCGTTACCTAAGAATTTATGGACTTCAAAGGAAGCTCCGATAATTTTTTGGCTGATGTCGGCGTATTTTAGGTTACTCATTGTCAGAATCACAGATTTTCACGGATTACAAGATGGCACAGATTCTCACTCCGTGTCATCCTTTAATCTGTCTAATCCGTGATTCAGACGTTTGAGGGATTACTGGAGCAATCACGTCTCCCAATATTTCGCCGCTACCTTTCATTGCTCCAAATGCTGGGCGCTGGGGTTGAGGACTGGCAGGATAGATAATTACTAAGGGTTCCCCCTCATGGGTGACGGTTAAGGGTGTTTTGGTGCGTTGTATTTCTGCAAATATTTGTTGGAGCGTTTCGGGTAATTCGCTGGTAGTAATGTGTTCCATAATATGGTTCAGCCCTTGTGCTTCGGGATTCGTCTTTGGTAGGTGCGGCGTTTGCTGCTAATGGGGGAGCTTTCTGACTTCTATCTTAGAGACTGGCGGTTGAAAACCTTGGCATTGATTAAGAACTGCTAATTAGTCTCGTCTTCCCCGTTAATAATTCTTGCATCATGCCCTGTTTGATAGCTTTGTATTTATCGCGTTTTTGTTCTAAGGCTTCAATTTCTGCATCCATGTCGCTGAGGATTTGAGCGATCGCTTTTTGTTCGGAGAGAGGGGGAAGGGGAATAGAATAGGTGCTTTATAACATTCCAGTCTGTGCGGGGCATATGCGTCCCATACGCCATGCTTGCGGACTCGATAAAACCATCTGTCTGGATAAGCTGATAAATATATTCAGGCAGAGCAACATCAAACCTAGCTACAAGTGGCCAAATCTCAGTGGAAGCAACACCATCTCTATCCGCAAGCCAATATTTTCGTAGATATGCCCGCAATTTCCCAAATAGGATGTCGTCTTTGCAAAAAATAGCTTTGATTGATGAGCTACTTGTCGTTTCGGTATAACCGATTAACTGTCCGCCACCTTGTTTTATATGTTCAAGTTCGATGCAAAAAGGCTGTGTCCCTTCCTTTCGTGGATCAATTTTTTGCTTACGGACAACTACCAGATCCCCGAACTCTTTCACCTCGCACTCGCCATTAAAACCGAACAGGCGTTTTTCACCCGTAAGGAGTTGCTGCATCGTGCCTTGCTTGGTGTTGCGCTTTTTGGTGATGATGCGATCGCACTCTGTAATCAGAGCATCGACATCACTGAGGGATTGTGCGATCGCTTTTTGTTCTGCAAGAAAGGGAAAGGGAATTTTTAGTTGCTTGAAAT
>NZ_CAXTNP010000012.1:46678-51694 GCF_964245575.1 uncultured Nostoc sp.
GCGATCGCTTTTTGTTCTGCAAGAAAGGGAAAGGGAATTTTTAGTTGCTTGAAATACGAAAGACCTATAGTTTTGATAGTATTGCCGATAGCAATTCGTTCAAACTCGGACTTTTCTGCTTGCAGCCAATAGTAAAGAAAATGGTTATCTAATTGCGAACCACAGTGCCAAGCCATAAAGTGCTGGCTAACTGCCATCACATCTTTTGTGATTGCACTCTTTCCAACTCCTGCGTCCCGCGATAAAATAACAGCCCCTAGTGGGTGCAAAACTGCTGAAGAGTTTGCAATTCCTGCGGGCGTAATTTTTTCAGTAGTATCGTAAATATATAAATTGTCAAGAAGATTCGAGTCTTTCAATGAGATCCACTTGATTTCCCCATTCCAATATTCTGGATGCTTTTTATCTGGCGTGTGACCACTTCCGCGTTTCGCAACCAAATCAAGTAAAACTACTTCCCAATCATCAGGAATCACCCCCACCTCAGTCTTTTTATAGCCCTCTATTCCTTCCGTGTCATCCTGTAATCCCTCTAATCCGTGATTCAGACTTTTTTTCACCACACCAACCCCATCCTCTGCAAATGCCCCTCAACCTTAGCCGTCAACTCCTCAACCTTACTCGTCAACTGCGGCAAAGGCGTATCATACCGTTCTGCCAACTCCTTAATTCGCTGCGTCAAGCGTTGCGAAATCCGATCCATCTCTGAAGCGATCGCCTGTCGCAGCGTCGGCATCCACTTGTCATCTACCACCAGCGTTTTAATCTCGTCCTCAGTTAAATCGCCGTATTTTGTTAAAACATAATTATCCAAAAATTGAGTTAATACTTTAATTTGTTTACTAATTTCCGCCTCTTGCTCAATCAGCTTTAAATAAGCTTTTAACACCTTTAACTCATCTGCAAACGTGGCATCATTCTTGATTACCTTGATGCGATCGTTTACATTCGCTTTGGTAATTTTGCCACTGTCATTGGTGACTTCTTCCAGCAAACCCTCCTCACCGCCATGTTCTTCTTGCAGTTCCTCCTGCTGGCGAACAATTTCATCTTTTTTCGTTTCCAGTTCTTCAATCGCCGCCTGTTCAGCTTTAAAATATCGGTTAATCATCAACTCCTTGGGAATCAGTTCGCAGATATAATCTGTTACTACACCTTTCTTATTCGTCACCGCTTTCAGTTCTGCCTTCCAGCCATCCTCGACCAAAATATAAACATCGTCCTTCATACTTTCCACCCAATAGGTCATCAGGTGCTGGTAAACATCATATTTATCAATCAGACTTTTACCCGTAAACGCTTGCAGCAAGTCTTCCGAGAGCGCGTGAATAATCGCCTTGGGCTTATCTCCCGGCTGGATGGCTTTGAGCAAAGGCGTGTGTTTTTCTTGCCACGTCTCAAAAACCGCTTGAATGTCTTTCCCATAGCTGATAAATTCAGGATGGGCAAAAATACAGGCTTTGACTTCTGATCCTGGAATTTTGAGCATCAGGTATCCTGGGCGATCCGCCGCCTCAAATAATTCCTGTTGCAGCGTCGGGTAAACCTGCCAATAATCGCTCAAAGCCTCAACATCTCGCTTGGGTATCCCCCCCAACAGATGCGCCTCAATATCCTGAATATCTTCCTCTTCCTGACTGTCGATATAGCGCGGGATATTCAGGTTGTACTCATTCGCCTCAATTTCCTGAACTGGAACCATCCGCGAATACTTCGCCACTTCAAGCTGCTTGTTGAAGACATCAACAATCTTATGAATGTCCTGCTCCCGCAGGCGGTTTTTATTGCCGTCTTTAACAAACCCCTTGCTGGCATCAATCATAAAAATGCCTTGGCGATTCTCGGCATTTTCTTTGTCTAACACAATAATGCAGGCAGGAATCCCCGTCCCAAAAAACAGGTTCGGCGGTAGCCCAATAATCCCCTTAATAATTCCCTTACAAATCAGATTTTTCCGAATTTCCGCCTCTGCATTCCCGCGAAACAGCACCCCATGCGGCAGAATAATCGCCCCTTTGCCATTACTTTTCAGGGAGCGCACCATGTGCAGCAAAAAGGCATAGTCTCCATTTTTAGCCGGAGGAATACCATAGCCATCAAACCGTTGAAACCTTAACTAGATTAAGTCCATTGCTCCAAGCCTTGGAGGAAAAGGGAGGATTAGCCACAGCAAAATCAAAAGTTTTAAGGCTACCATCTGCATCTTTGAAGTAAGGAGTTGATAAAGTATTGTCCTGCCAAATCTCAGCAGTAGGGTGTCCGTGCAGGATCATGTTCATCCGAGCCAAAGCGCGGGTAGCGTTGTCCATTTCCTGACCGTAGATAGTTAACCCCCGTTCCGCTTCATCTGCCGACTTTAACAATAAAGAACCACTACCACAAGTCGGGTCGTAAATCGTCTGGCTCTGGCTTTGGGCTGAATTAACGCCAATAACTTGAGAGATTACACGGGACACTTCCGCCGGAGTATAAAATTGTCCCTTGCTTTTGCCTGATTGCGTCGCAAAGTTACGCATCAGGTACTCATAAGCATCGCCCAAAATGTCATCGCCATCGGCGCGGTTTTTGCTAAAATTCAGTGCCGGGTTCTCAAAAATCGCCACCAAGTTGGAAAGCCGCTCCTGCATTTCCTTGCCCTTACCCAGCTTGTCAGCATTATTGAAATCAGCGACGGTAATGATGCCTACTAAGTCATTTGCCTCGGCTAGTTTGGCAATAATTGTGTTGATGCCATCCCCAATATCTTTTTGTCCTTTGAAGGCAACTATATCCTGGAAGCCTCCGCCTTCAGGCACTTCAATCAGCGCATCTGCTACACCCGCATATTTATCAGATACATATTTAACAAACAATAAAACCAGTACATAATCCTTATACTGCGAGGCATCCATGCCACCTCGCAGTTCATCACAGCTTTTCCATAAGGAACTATAAAGTTCACTTTTCTTAATTGCCATTTCGTATAGCCTTGACGCATACCTCCCCCGATCAACTTTGCCAGACGTTCTTAAGCCCGTCTGACACTTTGCCTTGAAGTTTTTACATCGTGCAAAGAACCAATAACATACCACGCACAAGGACTTTGCTCATGTAGTGGCTGAGGATATATCGTATACCAGGAATTTACAAATTGTCCTATCTGCGACAGCTACATATTATTGCGGCGGATTTTGCTTCTTTTCCCGCTCCTCAACTGCTTTACTCACAAGCCGCACAACAAGATTACTGATGGGACGGTCTTCTTCCTGTGCCCATCTCACCAAAGCCTCGTGGATATCTTTGGGGAAATATATGGAAGTTTGTACGCGATCGCTCTGACTCATCAACACTACAAAGATTTGTTGCCAGTTCATCATACTCCCGTAACCTTGGAACAAGGCTCAATAATGTTTAACAATGTGTGACAATGTTTTGTGGTAGATTAAAAGCATTATTGAACAAGTGCGACAATGCCGAGGTTTTTGGATGGCGATCGGGTCAAGTGGCGATCGTTATCTGACGAAGACGAATAAGTAATTAGTTCTAATTACACAAATAAAAAACTATTTATTTGGTGGAGGTTTGGTCACTATGAGCCGCAATAGTAACAAGGATTCCAATAGTGCAATTCTAAGAACTATACTATGCGATCTTTATGCTAGCGAGGATATACTTCGTAAAGTATGGGAAGAAATGACCAAAAAAACACTCCTTTGATTGTTCAATTGCTGAAGAGTGTAAGTGAGCAACCAGAATTTGAAGCTAATAAAGAAAGTGGAAAAATAACTAAAGAAGAAATCACAGGATTACGTAAATCTCTGACAAAAGATTCAGGCCGTCCTTACTCATCAGTAGATAATATAGTAAAACAAGTGTATTCTTCATGGCTGACTTTATATCAAAAACGGAAAAAGCAGAAAGAAAATAAAGAGTATTTTCTAAACCATATACTTAAAAGTGATATTGAACTTGTAGAAGAAAGTAATTGTGATTTATCGACTATCCATTCAAAAGCACAAGAAATTCTTAGTAAGCCAAAAGAATTTCCAAAGGAAATTACTACTAAAAATAAGAATAATAGACAGATAAAATCAAGTCAAAAAGGACGTAAAAAGCAACACCAATCAAAAGACGAAAATAAAAATATTAAAAAATCCAATATTGAAGCAAGTCTGACTAAAGATGATTCCAAATCATTGACCGATACATTATACGAAATTCACAGAGAAACAGAAAATATTCTAACACGCTGTGCAGTAGCTTATCTGATAAAGAATAATAAAAACATCAGCAACCTAGAAGAGGAAAATACCAAAAAGCTAGAAAAGCGTCGTACTGAGAAAGAAGTCGAGATTAAACGTTTTGAAAAGCAAATCCAAAATAATCGATTACCTAATGGTAGAGATATAACTGGAAAAATATATATTGAAGCATTTGACAACCTAATTAATCAAGTACCTAAAGATAATGAGAAGTGTGCAATTTGGATAGCTAATTTGTTAAAAAAAATATCACCTTTACCATACCCCATACATTATTTATATGGCGATTTATCTTGGTATAAGACCGAAGAAGGAAATATTATGATTTACTTCAATGGTTGGAAAAATTATAAGTTCCAAATTTGCTGCAATAAACGCCAACGTCATTTATTTGAACGCTTTCTCGAAGACCATAAAATTTTTAAAGAAAGCGAGAAAAGTGGAGAAAAACTTTCAGAAAGCTTGTTTACACTACGTTCTGCACAATTACTATGGCAACAAAGGGAACCCAATATAGTTCGGTTAAGGGGGAAAGTGAAAAGTGAAAAGGGGAAATTAAAATACGCATCCCCTTCCCCCAAGGCGCTGCCAAATGTCCAAAACTCTTATCTGCACTGGGTATTACTGTTTTAGTCATGAATAAAATTTTATTCATTGGCTGTAGAAAATAGGAATTAAAGAAGGCTTGCCAAATTTACCTTCAAAAACCATTGTTGGCAAGAGTTTTCACGGGTGCGGTTTCCACAGCCCTCCCGTTAGGTGGTGGGTTGAAAGA
>NZ_CAXTNP010000012.1:51794-57608 GCF_964245575.1 uncultured Nostoc sp.
GGTTTCCACAGCCCTCCCGTTAGGTGGTGGGTTGAAAGAGCAATATAATCCCGCGCGGGCTTGCCGCGATCGAGGTTTCCACAGCCCTCCCGATAGGTGGTGGGTTGAAGTTATTATCATTGAAGACGCCACTTTGGCTATATAATTCTTTATTAGGGTGGTTTGAAAGGAGCGCTGCAATCGCACATAAAACGCAGCTATTTTATAGTAATGGAGCCTCTGCTTGGGTGAAAACAGCAAAAGAAGAGGTTATATATTTTTGTAATTAGACTGCAAATAAAGTGCTTTAAAGCTATTCTTGTAATTCAAGAGCCTTGGGCTTGCTGTAATAAATTGAATTAGAAAACAATATATTTAGCCGAGTTTTACAGGCGGATTTTGGACAATAATTCTTTAAAACTGGTTTCAACTCTGGACAATAATTCTTTAAAACTGATTTAATTGCTGAAAGCCGCGAAAATACGTAACTTATGCCCATAAACTTGGAAAAAATGGACATTAATTATTTAATGGACAATAATTATTTAATGGACAACAAATGGAGAATAACGGATTTGAACCGATGGCCTCTGCGGTGCGATCGCAGCACTCTACCAACTGAGCTAATTCCCCAAAATCTATGCTAAGTCAAGAGTAATATTACTCATTAACTCAATACATTATCACCATATAGTATTCTAACATTCAGTTATCGATGCTTGAGGCTGTTTTTGAGAATAAACTTTCTGCACGCGTTCGAGTTCCAAATCACTGAGATAATCAACAGTCCAGTTACAGCAGCGCTGGAGCATGTGGAATGGGTAAGTATTCGCGACACCGACAACTTGCATTTGCGATCGCTTCGCTGCTGCTATACCAGCTGGAGTATCTTCAATTGCCAAACATTCTTGTGGTTGAAGATTCAATTCGGGATATGCTTTATTCAGGCGTTTCACTGCCAGTAGATAACCATCAGGTTCTGGTTTACTGGTGGTGATGTCATCACCCGCGACGATAATTTTAAAATGTTCGGCTAGTTTAGCTCGCTGGAGTACCAATTCTATTTCTTTACGAAAAGCGCCACTAACTAATCCTAGTTTCAGATTCCGCGATCGCACCTGAAATATTAAATCTTCTACACCTGGATATAAAGGCAGTTTCTCTATTTTCTCTAATTCCACCACATAGGCTTGGGCTTTGCGGTACAACAACTGAGTTAAATAGTTTTCATCGCCTACTCTACCACGATTAGCGAGTAGTTGCCCAAAACAAGCGCGATCGCTGCGTCCAAGAGAAGCTTGACGCTCACTCACCCGTTGGGGTTGGAGATTTTCTTCAATGAGAATCTCATCTATCAGTTGCAGGTGGATTGGCTCATCGTTAATGATGACACCATTAAAATCAAACAGAACTGCCTTTAAACTCATGCCCTTATGCCAAATGCTGGAGATCCAAGTCCCTGCAAATCATTATTATCTATTGATCTGGGAGTATACTGACGGGTATTTTCGGTTGCTATTGGTTTAACGCCGCTAGTTACCTGATTTATCCACCATACATCGTGCGATCGCACAGCTTCAAATCCGGCTGCACCCATATTTGCGTCCACGCTACCAGCAGCATACTCACGAATATATGGCTCCTCAAAAACATCATTAAGCCATTCTAGCTGACGCAGAGTCTTCTGATTACCATCTAGAATTAATACTTGCCCTCCAGTTACCAGCAACCGGAAGCTTTCTTGCAGAATTGCTAGGGACACCGCATCTGGTGTTTCGTGGAATAGCAAAGAAGCTGTCACTAAGTCAAATGTTGCGTCACTCAAACCAGTTTTTTCAGCATTCCCATGTCGCCAGACGATATCTAAACCAGCATTTCTAGCTTTATCTTCTGCCCTTACCAACATGTAAGGTGATAAATCCAAACCAATAACTTCCGCTTGGGGGAAAGCCTGCTTTAACATTAAAGTAGTGGAACCTGTGCCGCAACCTAAATCGAGTATGCGTCGTGGTTTTACCTTGACGGCATCAACTAAAGCCTGACGGACAATATTTTCATTCGGCGGCAGAACATATTGTGTAATCGGATCGTAAGTAACTGCTGCACCGTAATTGAGATATCCGCCTGCAATCCCGTGAAAGTTTTGATTGCTGTAGTACGAGGGAATTATGACATCATCTCGCCGAAAGCGATCACACTCTTTCTCCCAGTCAATACTATCAGCGTAACGCCGTAATCCATCTTCATCAATCAAAAGACGCACTACAGGGGATAAAAAACGTTCCCAGATTGTATCTTGACGCACGCCATCTTGTCTCATAACTCTAAGGGGATATTTAAACAGAGTAACTTTCTTTACAAATTTTAATACACTTGGTAAACATCTGCTTTCACTCTGTAGTGTTGGGTTGACACTTGTAATTTGCTTTGTTACACTTGCACTACAATAGTAGTTCTTTAGCTTCATGAAAATTGAGCAAGCCAAATGAAAGACAAGAAATATTTAAATTGCTACAACTAACTAGAGTATGCCAAGTTTAAATTGATGGGTAAGCAAGTTCGTAATAAGGACTTTAGTCCTTATTTTCTAAGCACTAAACTGCTTACTACAAACCCTGAAAAAGTACTAAATAATGGGTTATAAGTCATACAGATAATTATCAGTACCCTATACCCAATCCAAAATCTAAAATTTAAAATCCCAAATACAAAAAATTATGCCCTACGAAAAGTTAGAAATTACCACACCGTCACCCGTTTTATCTTGGGCAAATCACTCTTTGGGCCCAGAAGAAACTAAGATGGCAAAGAATGTAGCATCGCTACCATTTGTATTTAAGCACGTCGCATTAATGCCAGATGTTCACTTAGGAAAAGGTGCCTTAGTTGGTTCTGTAATTGCCACCAAAGAGGCGATTATCCCGGCTGCTGTTGGCGTGGATATTGGTTGTGGGATGAGCGCTATCAAAACATCATTTACCGCCGAACAACTAGAAGGTAAACTGAAGAAAATCCGCCTAGATATTGAAGCAGCAATTCCTACTGGATTCAACGAAAACAAAGATATTGACAAATCTGTCAGCAATTGGCAACACTGGGAAGATTTTAAAGACTTGCATCGCGGCGTGCAAGACCTACAAAGTAAAGCAATGAAACAGATGGGTTCTCTCGGTGGAGGAAACCATTTTATTGAAGTGTGCCTTGATACAGAGAATCAAGTTTGGTTGATGCTGCATTCTGGTTCGCGTAACATCGGCAATAAACTCGCCCAGTGTCATATTCACACAGCCAGGGAATTAGCAAAAATGGCTGGTAATAAATTACCTGACCCTGATTTGGCTCACTTTGTCGCTGGTACGCCAGAATTCCAAGCATACTGGCACGATTTGCAATGGTCACAAAACTATGCGCGTGTCAACCGCGATGTGATGATGGCGCGTTTTAAGCACATAGTTGAGAAGCATCTCGCAGGTGGGAAAGCAACTAAACCTTTATTGCAGGTTAATTGTCATCATAATTACGCCGAAAAAGAAGTGCATTTTGACGAAGATGTATACGTTACTCGTAAAGGTGCAGTCCGTGCCCAGACTGAAGACTATGGGATTATTCCTGGTTCGATGGGGGCAAAGTCTTTCATCGTTAAGGGTAAAGGTAATGCTCACAGCTTCTGTTCTTGCTCTCACGGTGCAGGGCGTTTGATGTCTAGAAATAAGGCAAAAAATGTCTATACGCTTGATGATTTGATAGAGCAAACAAATGGTGTAGAATGTCGCAAAGATGAGGGTGTGTTAGATGAAATTCCTGATGCTTATAAGCCGATAGAGCAAGTTATGGAAAACCAAGCAGATTTGGTTGAGGTTGTAGCAACACTTAAGCAAGTTCTTTGTGTTAAGGGATAAATTTTTAGGGTGGGCAATGCCCACCTTTTTATTTTTTTAAACGCAGAGGCAGGCTTTAAAGACATTGAAGTTAAATCCGAGCAGTTTTGTTGGTATTATACGCCCGATGCTAGTTTTGCCGAAAGTTCTTGGCAAGTAAATAGCAATAACGTTTTTGGTTTTCAAGTATTTCAGCTATCGCCAGAAAAATTATAGCAATGTAAGGCAGAATACACAGCAAATATCACAGTTTTATCAACAACAGAACAAAGAGTTTGGTGTGATGCTCCTATCTTTTTTGTTGTAGCTTTTAAGTAATTAATCGCATCGCCTTGGATTTAAGCATGGGTTTTGGTGTGAGTACAACCCATAAAGCGATCAACTAAAATATAGCAGTCCAAAATTATTATCTGTCCATAAAAAATTTAAGTGTATGTATTGTTTATTGTTAGCGCTACTCTACGAAAAACTGCTACTCGCTGATAGCGCTAACATTTAAATTTGGTGTCTTTTCAAAATTACATTGTCAAAGATTGAGGATTCGTCTCAATCAATTTCGCTAAATCTTGCAAGAACGCCGCAGCATGGGCACCGTAAATAATCCGGTGGTCAGAAGTAATATTGACTTGCATTTGTTGACGCACACCAAACAAACCGTCGGGTGTTGCTACTACTTGTGGACGAGATGCCCCGATCGCTAAAATAGAACCTTGTCCAGGCGGTAAAATCGCATCAAATTTATCTACGCCAAACATCCCCAAATTGGACAGGGTAAAAGTACCACTGTTGTATTCTTGAGGCTGTAATTGTTTTGCCCTGGCACGTTCTACCAAAGACTTCCAAGTACGCGATAGAGAATATATATCCACTGCGTCTGCATTTTGCAGCACAGGTGTAATTAATCCGCCATCATCCATCGCTACTGCTACAGAGATGTTGATATCAGAATGATAGACAATACCCTGGTCTGAGTAGCTGGCATTTAGCAATGGGTGTTTTTGCAATGTCACCGCGACAGCTTTCGCCAGTAGCGCTGTCATTGTCACGCCTTTGGATTTAATTTGTTTATAAAGTTTGTCTAATCCATCGGTGGTAATTGTATAACCAACACGGAAGACGGGCACGGATATGGTAGCTACCATGTTCCGCACTACGGCATTTTGGAAGGTAGTTAGAGGCACGATTTGACCAGGAACAGCCGCTACTGCTGGCGTGGGTGCGGGTGTGCGAGGTGCTGGGGGTGCAACTGGGGCGCTGGTTGGTACAGGTGCTGGTGGGGCAACTGGCACAGGGGCGGGTTGTTTGCCCTTATTGGACAATGCTTCTACATCTTCGGCGACAATGCGACCGTGGGGGCCACTGCCTTGGAGTGTAGTTAAATCAACTTTGAGTTCTTTGGCTAACTTGCGGGCCCGGGGTGAAGCTACAAGCCTTCCTTCTTTGTGGTTAGACCCGTTTTGAGACGCTAAGGCAGGTGTGGCAGCTAAGGCTGTGGCGGGGACTGGTTCAGGGGAAGCGGTAGTAGTAGCAGCCACGCCGCCGGAATTGGCAAGAGATTTCGCCTGTTCAATTTCCGCTTCCGTTTCGGCGATGAAGGCGATCGCAGATCCTACCGGGGCAGTTTCACCAGCTTCAACTATGATATGGGCAAGAAAGCCTTCATAAAAGGTTTCTACATCCATATCTGCCTTATCTGACTCTACAACCACCACTGTTTCGCCTTTTTCCACTTTGTCCCCTGGCGATTTCACCCAGGAAACGATTTTGCCTTCCGTCATGGTAGAACTCAGCGCCGGCATAAATACTTCGTGAATGCTCATAGGGTGGTTTGGGAATCAATGGTTTATGGACTTTAACAGTTTTTATCAGATCGAATTGTATCTTGGTGGGAGAGTTTTGGACTGGAGATTTTATATTTTAATTGGGGAGTGGGGAAGGTGGGGCCCCCTCTGGGGAT
>NZ_CAXTNP010000013.1:0-55064 GCF_964245575.1 uncultured Nostoc sp.
TTATTACTTCAGTAAATCTGATATAACTCATCAGCTTTACTTATTTAAAGGTAAGCAACGAGGTTAGGATACGCCGAAGCTCTCTGTTGTATGACATGACAATAATATATGTAGAAATTCTGATTCTATTGCTTACTGATCTGGGAACAATAACTTTGTAGATTACCGCTATTCCAAAAAAATTAACCCTCAGCTTACCACTGGGGGCTTTTTTTGTTTGGCAAAATGGCATATCTCTAAATTAGACGGTTGCTATGGTATTTAAGTAGGATACATTCCATGCGAAAAGTACTGACTTGCATTACCCCTGGCTAACTACCAGGGGTTTTTATTGGATTTTCACTTTAGTAATTGTGGAACTCTAAAAAAAATTATTATTCACAAGCATCTTTCTGTAACTCAAAAACTAATTAAGTCATAAAACTATTTAAATGATTGCACTTATACACTCAATAACGAGTTATTCAAGACTATTTTGTAAGAAAGCAGCAGGTGAAATATGAAAAAATTCTGCCAGTTATTCAATGTGTCTAGTTGTTAATTTACGCCGCTTTTTCAAGATAGCCGATATAATAGACTCTGTTTTTAAAATAGGTAATAAATATTTTTGAAGTAGCCCATTTTCTTCTATCAAAACCTGAAGTAAGTCTACTCCATAAATATCAGGCACAGGCTGCTGGGTTTGTTCATACTCGTAAACTAGAATGCCTAAAAGATTAAGATAATCTTCTTCATCTGATGTTAGCAGGGCGCTGTCTATTAAAGAATCGATAATTTTTTGGGTGGCAAAGAACTCTTCCTCAGTCTTGATAGGACGAGGAGGAAATGCTTGCAGTAGCTCAATGTAGGTAGGGCGTTTATTTAAACCAAGGGTCATTTTTCCATTTGTCGGTATCGTACTCTGTGTAGGTTATTACGTTACGGATAAATATTTTTTGGCTTTGATAGTCAATATAAATAATAAGGCGATACTTGTTTATTTGAATATTAAAAACTGTAAGTTCACCTACTGGATCGGCAGAGTTAAAAGCTTGGGAAACTTCAACTATATTCTGCCACCTGGCTAATTTTGCAACTTTGTACCAACCACGTAAACTAGACTCAGCATCGGGATACTTTTGATAAAAAAGTTTCAGTGCTGTAGTAGAAATTATGTGCATAATAAATGAATTTTTTTAGCGTAAAGCTCATAAGCATTTTGTTGTGTCCGCTCGCTAGGTATTCTTACAGGTTAGCAATTTGCTAAGTTGGGGTCAAGAGCTTAATGATTGGGCTTTTTCGCTTTATTACTAATGGCGGTAGACTTTCGGTAAAAAGATACTTGTTACCATGTTTAGTAAGTGCAATGGCGTATCCGGCGTAGGCGATCGCACTTCTACCACTCAAAGCAATGTATAAGTAGTGATTCTAGAATTCCCTGCATTTCCTTTATTAATAAGAGATAGCGATTTTAATTCACTAGGGAAGTGTCAATATAGGCTTATATCAAAGTGAAAAAATCAAGTACAACGAATTAACAATGACAGAAGCTAAAAACGTAATCGGTGGAAACCTAGAAGCCTGCTGCACTTCTCCCATAACAGGGTTTTACCGCGACGGTTTTTGTCGCACAGGTGGTCAGGATTTCGGGTCGCACGTCGTATGTGCCGAAATGACATCAGAATTCCTGGAGTTCACCAAATCCCACGGGAACGATCTAAGCACACCTGTTCCTGATTTTAATTTTCCTGGACTGAAGCCTGGCGATCACTGGTGTTTGTGTGCTTCTCGCTGGCAAGAAGCTCTCGATGCTGGCGTTGCTCCACCTGTCATCCTCTCTGCAACCCATGCTAGAGCTTTGGAAATGGTTTCCCTAGACGAATTGAAAAAACATGCCCTAACTTCGTCTTGATTGGGCATTGAAAAGAGGCTCCAGGGGCGGGGTGCTGCTCTTGCAGAGGGGAAAATTCTTCTCCCTTGCTCCCTGCTCCCTGCTCCCCTGCTCCCCTGCTCCCCTGCTTCTTCCCCATTCCCCAGTTCAAAATCAACCCACTGGAACTTCCACAGGTAGCTTTAATACATTGGCAACCATAGCAATCAATTTAGTGGGGTCAATTGGCTTAGATAAATGCTGCTGAAACCCTGCTGAAAGCGCTTCTAAGCGGTCTTCCTCTCGCGTGTATGCTGTTAAAGCGATCGCTGGGATACGCCCGCCTTTTTCTGGTTCTAAAGAGCGCAGTTTCCGAATCAGCGTATAACCATCTTGCTCTGACATGCCGATGTCGCTAATCAAGATATCTGGTTTTGCTTGTTCAAGTACTGCCAACGCTTCATTAACTGATGCTACCGCAGTGACAAAAGCCCCATACTCCTCAAACATAAAACTGAGAAAGTTACGGGTATCTGCTTCATCATCTACAACTAAAACTCTTAATCCAGCAAGGGGGGTCGATGCTACGGGGGAAGAAATTTCTCCTGTGGCTTCTCTACTCGCCCTGCTAGCCCTATTGTCTTGTAGCAGTGGCAGTTTCACAGTAAAGGTTGCTCCTTCTCCTGTACCTGGACTTTGGGCAGAGATTGTACCTTTGTGCAGTTCCACTAGATGACGGACGATCGCTAGTCCTAGTCCTAGTCCATTGTGCGATCGCGTCGTGGTGCTGTCTGCTTGCCGGAAACGCTCAAATACTTTGGGCAAAAACTCAGAACTGATGCCAATGCCCGTATCGATAACTTCAATTTGGGCGTATTTGTGAGTTGTTTGTTGTTCTTCACCACAGACTACTGACAGATTCACTTCTACCCTGCCACCCTTAGGGGTAAACTTAATAGCATTAGTTAGTAGGTTCCAGACAACTTGCTGTAATCGGGCTGGATCGCCATAAACTGACCCTACCGAAGTATCTAGGACAGTATTTAACTTAATATCTTTTGGTTCTGCTAGGGGACGCACTGCCTCTAAGGCTGCCTCCATCACTGTGAGCAGATTCACCGCAGATACATTTAACCGCAACTGACCACGGATAATCCGCGATACATCTAAGATATCCTCAATTAGTTGCATCTGAGATATAGCGTTGCGTTCAATCGCCTCTAGGGCACGGGAAGTGGCTTTTTCGTCAAGTTTCTTAGAGCGGAGGATTTTTGACCAGCCCAGCATTGAGGTTAGGGGTGTGCGGAGTTCATGGGAGAGAACGGCGAGAAACTCATCTTTCATCCGATTTGCTGCTTCTGCTTCTTGTCTTGCTGTCTGTTCTCGAATCACTTGAGCGCGGACTTCTTCTGCTTGTTTGCGTTCAGTAATATCTTCGAGAGTGCCTACATATCCCAGCAATTCTCCTTGACCGGAAAGCATCGGTGATGAGCGAACTTGAACCCAACGGACGATGCCATGAGCAGTTTGAAAGCGAAACTCTTCAGAGTAGTCACGACCTTCACCAATGTAGTTAGACCAAGTGGCAACTGCTCGTTCTCTATCTTCTGGATGAACAGATTCTAGCCATCTTTTTTCTAAACTCTCTGCCGCTTTCAAACCACAAATTATCTGATAGCGGGGATTAGTATACCTACAGCTGCCTTCAGTATCAATTTCAAAAATGCCAACGGGTGAACAGGTACTCAGCGATCGCAATCGTTCTTCACTTTGTCTGAGTTCCGCATTCACAGCTACCAGCTGCGCTGCTTGTTGCTTGACGGCTTCTGTTTTCTTAAATAGTTCTACAAATACTATGACCTTAGAAGTCAAGATATTGGGGTCTAATGGTTTGAGCAAATAATCAACTGCACCCAAGGCATAGCCTTTAAACAGCATTTGGTCGCTGGTGCTAAAGGCGGTGAGAAAGATAATTGGAGTGTGACGCGATCGTCCCCGATTCCGAATTAAGGTAGCAGTTTCAAAGCCATCCATCCCTGGCATTTGCACATCCAGCAAAATCACTGCAAAATCTTGATGTAGCAGACACCTCAAAGCTTCTTCCCCAGAAGTAGCTCTTACCAGATTCTCTCCCAGTTTTTCTAGGATTGCTTCTAGCGCTAGCAAATTTTCTAGTTTATCATCCACTAGGAGGATGTTTACTTTGGGTTCCATCTGCATGGGTTTATTTCCGTGATTAATGACAAAGCTTAACCAACTGGGAAGCAATGTTTGAGAGTGTCAAAATCCAGTCTACTGCAACAGCAGAAATTGCTGCTTCTGGCATAACGTCGCTCTGGGCTGTGGCAGGTTCCTGTACGATAGTAAGTCCTCCCCGCGCTTTTATTTTCTTAAGACCTTGCATACCATCTTGATTTGCCCCTGTCAATATTACACCAATAACTTGCTGGGTGTAGACATCGGCTGCTGACTCAAACAGCACATCAATAGATGGTCTGGCATAGGAAACAGGCTCATCAGTCGAAAGAGCAAAGTGGTCTAGTTCAACTAGCAAGTGATAATCGGCTGGAGCTAGGTAGATATGTCCTGGTAGTATTTCGTCTTTGTCTTCCACTTCTCGAATCGGCAACGAAGTATATTCTTGTAATAACTCCTGGAGTGTGTTGTTAGACTCCTTGTGACGGTGTTGCACGATCGCGATCGGCACTAGAAAGTCTGCTGGTAAATTACCCAAGATAATTTTTAATGCTGATAATCCACCCAAAGAAGTACCAATTACCACAATTTGAAACGCCACTTGTTTAGTCCTCACATCTGTAGTATGTGGGTTTCAATCTTAGTGTGACTTAATGGCTCATAAAAACCTTTCAGCATTCTCCAGTTCCACCACAGCTACTAACTTACCTTGATTCGCTTCTATACCAACTACTGAAGATTATATAATTTTGTCAGTTACATTACAATTAAAAGTTTTATCTTTGTGAAATACTTTACAGAAAATTATTATATATAGACTTTTTAAAATCTTCATTAATGCCAGAATCGATACATTATAGAATTTTTTTTTTGCTCAAAAACTAACTTTTAAAACTTTTATTATTATTGTTTTGACAATTCATAAAAATTTACTTAAGCTAAAGGATAGGTAAAGCAAATCAACAAAGGACAGCGATTTGGTTTAGCTACATCAAAAATTGCTGTTGCAGACTATTGGCATGAGGAAATTAATTGCAACCAAAGTAGTTCCATAAAGGTAAGTTTACTAAATTTGTCTACAAAAAGCTAAGACATAATTAAGCGTATTGCACCGCGCACATATTGAACAGATTCCGGTCAATTATCGATGGATACTTGTAGTGATGTTAGTGAGTATCCATGAATCATTGAAGTTTGACTAGCGATTTTAGATTAAGGCCTTCTGGTTTATATCTTGTCAGGGACGGAATAAATCTAAAATCCAAAACTGGCAATCCAAAATTGATTGACCACAGTGCAGTAGATATGTCCAGGAGAATACAATGCTTGAGTATTTTACATCTTTGAACGACCACAATTTACCCTATCCAGATACGATTCATCCCATTGTTGTCCACTTCGTAATTGCGATGGTATTGTTTTCGTTTTTCTGTGATTTAATTGGCTATTTCACTGGTAAATCCAGTCTTTTTGAGGTGAGTTGGTGGAACATGTTAGTTGCCACGATCGCCATCTTTGTTGCGATCATTTTTGGTCAGTTTGAAGCGGGTTTAGCACAACCTTACAGCCTAGCTAAATCAGTGCTGAATTTGCATACGCTGATTGGTTGGTCGCTTTCGGGAATCATCACGGCGATTACAGCTTGGCGCTATGTAATTCGTGCCCGCAACCCGCAAAAAGTACCGATTTATTATTTGGGAGCCGGATTAGTTTTGACTTTGATAGTTGGCTTGCAAGTATATCTCGGAGATGAGCTTGTTTGGGTATATGGATTGCATACAGTGCCAGTTGTGGAAGCATTAAAGGATGGTCTGTTGCGATGAACTCAGAATTAATTGATCAATTGAGCGGCTCTCTAGGCGCAAACGGATTACCTTACACAATTCCCATTCATCCCAACTTAGTCCATCTGACAATAGGTTTGTTCATCATTGGGATGACCTTTGATATTGTTGGTGTTCTGTTCCCCTTCCAAAAATGGGTCTTCAAATTTTTGGCAATTACTGTCGAACGTGACAACTTATTCGATGTTGGCTGGTACAACATGCTAGCTGCCAGCATCATTACATTTTTCACGGTGACAGCAGGCTTTTACGAAATGCTTTTGGCAACACCACCAGCTGATATGAAAAGTGCCTGGGGATTGCAGGCAATGGAAACTATGCTTTGGCATGGTGTGGGTGGTGTGTTCTTATTAGCGCTGATTGTTGGTATGACCATCTGGAGAGGATGGCAGCGCTTCGTTTGGGGCAAACAAGCATATAAACAGACAGATAGAGAAGTGCAATGGATTTATCTGTTCGCAGGCATAGCAATCATGTTGATTATGTACGTTCACGGGACACTAGGGGCGCAAATGGCTACCGAATTTGGCATACACAATACAGCAGATAGTTTACTGCGATCGCACCAAGACCTCAACACCACACTCAAATAAGTCATTTGTCCAAAGTCCAATTGTCATTTGTTTAAAGTTACTAACCATCGACCAATGACCAATGACCAATGACCAATGACCAATGACTAATGACCAATGACCAATGACCAATGACTAATGACCATGAAAATCCAGAAGATTTTAAATATTTTGACGCTGCTGACAGGCGCGATCGCAGTGACTGTTACCAGTCTCTGGATTGGGAAGCAGGCTTACTTTTGGCTTCCCCCCCAAGCAGCAGCCGAATCCCAATTAATTGATGATTTGATTAGCTTCTTAGTAACCCTCGGTGCCTTCATCTTCTTGGGAGTAACAAGTACTCTGATGTATTCTGTGATCTTCCATCGGGCAGTCAAAGATGACTTCACCGACGGCCCCCCAATTCATGGCAATGTCACCTTAGAAGTTGTCTGGACAGCAATCCCAATTCTTTTGGTGTTTTGGATTGCAGGCTACAGCTACCAAGTTTACGAACAAATGGGGATTCAAGGCCCATCGGAATTAGTTCACCTGCATAATCCGCTAGCAATGCAATCGGCTCATGCAGAACCAGCTAACGCTTTAGCTGAACCTGTAGAAAAAATTGACGTACTAGCTAAACAGTGGGCGTGGGTTTTTCATTACCCAGAGACAGATGTCACTAGTACGGAATTGCATTTACCGAGCGATCGCCGAGTACGTTTAGCGCTGCGATCGCAAGACGTTCTCCACGGCTTCTATATACCTGCATTTCGCCTCAAGCAGGATATTATTCCCAACCATGCGCTCGACTTTGAATTTACTCCTATCCGCCCTGGTCAATATCGATTGACCGATTCCCAATATAGCGGCACATACTTTGCGACGATGCAGGCGAATGTAATCGTCGAATCTCCTGAAGATTATCAGCAGTGGCTGGCACAAGCTGCAACCCAAAAGCCATCCCTAGCAAATAATCAGGCAGCTTCTGAGTATGCTCAAACATCCCATCAATCAGTCCAAACTGGTTGGGTCACAGTTCCACCTGCTGCACCTCCTCTAGTCAATTCACCTGGTTGAAAGGAAAGTAACCCATGACTAATGTTCCTATTGAAGGCATTCTTTTCCCTAATGAGAAGCCTAACCACGAATTTCCAAGTAATTGGAAAGAATACTTCAGCTTTAGTACTGACCACAAGGTAATTGGTATCCAGTATCTCGTTACCTCCTTCTTCTTCTTTCTCGTCGGCGGTATCTTTGCGATGGTGATGCGGGGAGAACTGCTAACACCCGAATCAGATTTAGTCGATCGCACAGTCTACAACGGCATGTTTACCATGCACGGCACTGTGATGCTGTTTTTGTGGACATTTCCCTCACTAGTTGGTTTTGCTAACTATCTAGTGCCACTGATGATTGGGGCGCGAGATATGGCATTTCCCCGCCTCAACGCCGTTGCCTTTTGGATGGTGCCAGTAGTCGGGATTTTGATGATGGGTAGCTTCTTTGTCCCTGGTGGCCCAGCCCAAGCGGGTTGGTGGTCTTACCCGCCCGTCAGTCTCCAGAATCCCACAGGTAACTTGATTAATGGTCAAGTTATCTGGCTCTTAGCGGTGGCAATATCCGGCGTATCCTCAATTATGGGGGCAGTCAACTTTGTCACCACCATCGTCAAGATGCGGGCCCCAGGAATGGGCTTTTTTCGGATGCCCTTGTTTGTCTGGGGAGTGCTTAGTGCCCAGATTATCCAACTATTCGGACTACCTGCATTGACAGCTGGTGCAGTGATGCTACTACTCGACCTCACAGTTGGCACTAGCTTTTTTGATCCAGCCAAGGGTGGGAATCCAGTTATGTTCCAGCATTACTTCTGGTTCTACTCCCACCCCGCCGTTTACGTGATTATTTTGCCTGTATTTGCGATTTTCTCAGAAATCTTCCCGGTTTATTCACGTAAACCTCTATTTGGTTACAAAGTAGTTGCCGTTTCATCCATCTTGATTGCACTAGTTAGCGGTATTGTTTGGGTACACCACATGTACGTCAGCGGTACGTCAGGCTGGATGCGGTTGGTTTTCATGATGACAACAATGTGCGTGTCTGTACCTACGGGCATTAAAGTATTTGCTTGGGTGGCGACCATCTGGGGAGGTAAACTGCGACTGCACACACCGATGCTGTTCGCTCTAGGTGCGTTGATCATGTTTGTTTTCGCCGGAATCACAGGCATTATGCTTTCTTCCGTGCCGGTTGATGTCCACGTTAACAATACCTACTTTGTGGTGGGACACTTCCACTATGTTCTCTACGGCACCGTGACGATGGGCTTATATGCTGCCATCTACCACTGGTTCCCCAAGATGACTGGGCGGATGTACTCCGAAAGCTGGGGTAAAATCCACTTCTGGTTAGCTTTCATCGGCACTAACCTCAACTTTTTGCCCATGCACCCCTTAGGATTGCAAGGGATGTTACGCCGAGTTGCTTCCTACGCCCCAGAGTATCAATTCTGGAATGTCATCGCTAGCCTGGGCGGATTTTTGTTGGGAATGTCCACCTTGCCCTTCATTTTCAATATGGTGATTTCTTGGATGCAAGGCGAGAAAGCACCTGATAATCCTTGGCGGGCAATTGGATTAGAGTGGTTAGTTTCTTCACCGCCTCCAGTAGAAAACTTTGAAGAAATTCCGATCATCATCTCTGAACCCTACGGCTACGGCAAATCTGAACCGTTGACAGCTAATCTACGCGAAAACAGTCACTCAACATTGACAAGCGCAGACTGACTTTTATTTGGGAACCAAAACCCTTTTAAAATCCCGTTTCCAGGTACTACCTGGAAATCCTCTTCATTGGGCTACTGCCGCGAGTAAGAAAAGCGGCAGCCCTCCTGTGGGCATTAAGAGCCAGAGGCTCTTAACGAGGGAATGAGGCAATTACACATCGCAGTCTGCAAGGTAAAGGAGAATTCCACCAATGGACAGTTATATCAATTCAAATGAGTTGCATCAGACAGGCGCAGAACATAGCCACGACGAAGAAGGCAACAAGATGTTTGGCTTCATTGTGTTCCTACTGTCTGAAAGCGTAATTTTCCTGAGTTTTTTCGCCGGATATATCATCTACAAAACAACAGCACCTAACTGGCTACCGGCTGGTGTTTCAGGACTAGAAGTAAAAGATCCGACAATCAACACAGTAATTCTTGTCGCCAGTAGCTTTGTGATTTACTTAGCCGAACGCGCCCTTCAACGCCATGACTTAGTGAAATTTCGCCTGTTTCTCTTGGCAACAATGGCGATGGGAACTTACTTTTTGGCTGGACAAGCGATTGAATGGAGTCACCTGGAGTTTGGCTTCACCTCAGGGGTATTTGGTGGGATATTCTATCTGCTAACAGGCTTCCACGGTTTGCACGTTTTCACCGGCATCCTGTTGCAGTTGATAATTTTGGTACGTTCTTTCATCCCTGGCAACTACGATACAGGTCACTACGGCGTCAACGCAACTTCGTTGTTTTGGCACTTCGTCGATGTTATCTGGATTATTTTGTTTGTCCTGATCTATGTTTGGCAGTAAATATTGATGGGGAGGAAAAGCCCCAAAATTTATCTGGCTTGGTGTATGGGGCATTGTTAATTACTTCTATGCCCCATGCATCATTCACTTTTTCTTCTATCAAGATTGCGATCACCCACGGCGGGGCGTAGCCCATCGCCCATTGACAAAACTCCAAAAGCTAAAAAATTCGTAGTGTGACTCTTTAGGGTGCAGAATGTGGGATCAAAGCATCACTCACACAAAGAAAAATCCGCTCAAGGTAAAAGTAAAGAAACTGTTACAGTCAACTTAGAATAAACATTTGCTATTGAAACAATTTAATTTACTATGAATTGGAGTGCTGCATTACCCACCTTTTTCATTACCCTGCGAGAAGGCGTGGAAGCTGCTTTAGTTGTGGGAATCGTCTTCGCCTGTTTACAGCAAGCTCAACAAAAAAAGTTGCACCGTTGGGTTTACTTAGGAATCTTGAGTGGCATTATAGCGAGTTTTGTAGTTGGTTTGCTAATTCATCTAGGGTTACAGGGATTGCAGACATCTGAGCAATTATATGCGCCTGTCTTTAAGCAATTATTCGAGGTGGGATTAGGCGCGATCGCGATCGCAATGCTCAGTTGGATGCTAATTTGGATGACACGACAAGCGCGATTTCTCAAAGCTGAGATTGAAGGTTCCGTCAAAACTGCCTTGGGTGAAGATAACCGCGCAGCTTGGGCAATTTTCAGCTTAGTTTTTATTGCCGTGTTTCGGGAAGGACTAGAAACGGCTTTGTTTATCGTCGCTAAATTTCAAGAAGGCTTGACACCCATCCTGGGGGCGATCGCAGGACTAGCGATCGCGGTCATAATCGGGATGCTACTTTTTAAGTGGAGTGTTCGGATTAACTTGAAACAATTTTTCCAGGTGATGGGCGTATTTCTGCTATTGATTGTCTCTGGGTTAGTAATTTCTGCCCTGCGCCATCTGGATGCAGCTGCGATCGCTTTTAGCCAAATCAACCCTGAAGTCTTGGGCGTTTGCGGACAAGGAAATACATCTTGTCTTTTGGGGCCCCAGGTTTGGGATCTCTCAACCATCTTACCTGACCGCCAGTTGCCTGGTATTTTGCTGAAAACCTTATTTGGCTATACCCAAAAACTGTATCTAGTGCAGGCTATGGGGTATCTCCTCTTTTGGGCAATTGTGGGCGGTCTTTACTTCCGCAGTCTTGACCAGCCAACACAATTAAAGCCAGCAAGCAAACTCAATTAACGTCTATTTCTCAACACCGAACCTGAAAGATTTGACTGAGGGAAATGTTGTAATTTATTGATGCAGGGGAATCAAATTCCCCTGCTGGATGCTACAGAAACTCTTGCTTTAGTAAGTCTGGATAATCACAAAACTTCTGGGCGCGAGGCGTTAAACCAAATAACTTGTATTTGGCACGATCGCAAAGAAAGCATACTCATACCAAGCAGTCCAGATAAAACTGCGAATCCATCGCTGGCGCTTTTCAAGACTCAATTCATATTCAAACGCCCCACTAGATACATCAATGGAAGATAGGTGAGAGTTACAACCACAGCCGTGTTGATAAGTAAAACCGTATTGAGAAGCAATACTTTGCACCTTCATCTGAATCGCAAACACCTTACCTGAATGGAGTATGGCATCCCAAGCACGTTTGTGTTCGATATCGCGCCGATCAAATCGTAAGGCGCGTTCTTCAAAAACATGATCGCGGTAAATTGGTGCTAAATGCACATGATAGAAGCTGGCAGGTAGTTCATAACCAAACTCGTTGAATAAATCTATACCAATGCGAGCGACTTTTACTTCATCAGCATACTCTGTCCCCTTTGACTCCAGATCACGGAGAATTTCTGCAAAGTTTGGATAGCTGTGTTTGAGAAAGTCTTGTCCAAAAAATTCTAGGGTTTCCCACGCCAGTTGTGCAAATAGCTGGGAGAATGACGGTATCAAGTGAGCTAGTTGGGGGCGATCGCTAAATAAGTCAACATCACCATGCTCTAATTTGTATAAGAACAACTGTGCCATCTCAACATAGGTTTGGGGATGGGAAAGTCCTACACTCGTGCTTTCTCTAGCAATGTCTTGCCATGTAGAAGGTAGTTGAGAAATGTGAACCGCATTTTCTCCAGCAATGACTGCAACAGGAGGACATTCGAGAAGTTGCATCGACAATCTCCTTTAAGACTTTAATGTGTAATTTACCTTAAGCGATCGCTAAGTCTATCTTCTGAACACAATTAAAAATGTTTGACAGACTGTCTTTTTACAGCGATCGTAACTTTATTTATAATATTTTTTCTGCAAAATACTTAGTGCTAATTAAGTATACACTTTTAGTTATAGCCGTAGTCACATAGGTTAGGACAGTATTGATTGCTCAAAGGTTTGAAAAGACTGGGTTTTTACTCAGCACTCAGCACTTTGCTATATATTCTCTTTATGTTTACGGTTAAATCCACTTAAATCAAGTCTATATTTTAAGCACCAGCTATTTTCTTATATATTTTCTCACCTTTGACTATTTCTTCATAATACTGTTCATAAGGGGTAAAGCTGATAGATTCTTGCCTTCCTAAACCCAAAACACCAAAGGTGCAAAGGCTATTATAAAACAGTTCGTGTACCCGCTTTTGAAGTACCTGATTGAAATATATCAGGACGTTACGACAAAGGATAACATTAAACTCATTAAAAGAGCTATCAGTTGCTAAATTATGCTGGGCAAAGACAACGTTTTCTCTTAGAGATGCTCGAAATATAGCGCTATCATAAGCTGCTGTATAATATTCTGAAAAAGACTTCTTGCCGCCTGCTTTCAAATAAAGTTGAGTATATTCCTGCATCAGTTTCATGGAGAAAATCCCACTTTTAGCACTTTGTAATACCTTCTCATTAGTATCAGTGGCATATATGCGGCAACGGTGGTAAAGTCCTTCTTCTTGTAGTAAAATTGCCATTGAGTAGACTTCTTCACCAGTCGAGCATCCAGCGTGCCAAATGCGAATAAACGGATAGGTTTGCAAGAAGGGGATAACTTGATTTCTGAAGGCGTGATAAAAGCTGGGATCGCGAAACATTGATGTGACATTCACCGTCAGAGCAAGCAAAAATCGTTCCAAATAGGCACGGTTGTGGAGTAACCGTTCTTGCAATGCAGAAACATTTGCTAACCCCTCTAATTGCATGAAGCCCTGAATGCGGCGCTTGAGTGAGGAAAGAGCATAATCGCGAAAGTCATAACCGTAGTACTGATACACACCTTCCAAAAGCAGATGTATTTCTATATCCTCCAGGGTAGGCTTGGGTAAAGTCATAGTAGGAATCAGCATATATGTTGAGCCAGTTCTAGTTATTTAAATGTGCTGGCAATATAACAAGTTAAAATGCTTGGAGTTAGCCAAACGAAGATTTCCCAAAACACCTGATGGAGAAAAAATTATTTACATTTTAAGTGGTAGGATTTTTATAACCCAAATAAATTTTACGCCGAAAATAGCTTGCTGGATCTATTAAATTTGATAACGTTGCTACTTATGAGTTTAGGTTTCACCGAATGACTGTTATTCCTAAAGCAGCGATCGCTATTATTGAAATCCCAACTAGCCATCTCACCTGATAGCGCAGATTTTTAATCTCTTGGCTCAGATTTTCTCTTTGTGGTATGGGATATGGTTGAAGTTCTGCAACTTCAACAGCTACTTGTTGGGGTTTCTTTTTGATACTTTCAAAAGTTACCTGCGTATGTAGCCAATTAGTAATTAATTGAGGACAGTTTTTCTTAAACCAACTTAAAGCCAAAGTTCTAAAAACTGGTTTGGACATTCGCGCAATTAATTTCATCACCTTATTTAAGGGTTTCAGGCGAAGCTTTTGGTTGATTAGATTGACTGAGCCAACATCATAGAGACAATCCAGAATTAGTTTCACAGTAGCTTCTTCACTGTTAATCAAGTTTTGCAGTAAAAGCAGAACATCGTGCATACGCTCTGCTTCAATAACTTTTTCTGTCAAGGTTTCTGGAGAATTTACCGAAGGACTTACGGTTGTATTTAAGGGGTTTCGTCTTACTATCGTCATATTAGTAACATAGCAGTCATAATAATGTAAGTACACCTGTCTACCGGAAGAAAGATTTTTTATCTAGAGAAAGAACCTAAAAGCCAAAACTTTTTCGTGAGACACATGATTATATGGTGTCTGTAAAAAGCCTATTTGTCTAGTTCCTATGAAACTTTTATCCACTTCTGAATAATTGAACTAGAACTACGAAGTAGAACCTGCTAGATTCAATGGGAGCATCTGTTTTGAAAAACATATCTTCATATTTTTATTTAGATGCTAATACGTCAATTTGTGCAACAAGCCGTTCTAATTCGTCAATAATTACAGTGGTTCCAGTCTTTCTGAAGGCATCCACAAGCGCCCGATAATACCAAAGAGTTCCTTCTTTACCTCCCTGAAAACGTTCCCAAAGTGATTCGCCCAAAACGCGATAATCTTTGAGAATAGATTGGGTATTGTAAAGTTTATCTGCTAATGACACGAGCAGTACTGATGGGGAAGCGGTAGGAATATGAGCAATGTATGCTTCCTTGCGCTGTCGCCAAGGCGGTTTTGGAGTTGTATCAGCGTCAGTACAACCATCTACAATTGCTGTTACATTGTCACCAAAGCGACGGCGAATTTCTTCTCGTGTTGCAGCGCCACCTTGATCTTCGATCGCATCGTGTAAGAGAGCTGCGATCGCTTCATCTTCATTTGCCCCATATTCTAAGGCAATACTGGCGACACCTAATAAATGGGCAACGTAAGGAACACCTGAACCTTTACGAACTTGCTTGGCGTGCAGTTGGGTGGCGTAAGTAAGAGCTGTGGTAAAGCGTTCTGAGAGCATTGTTTTGAAAGAATAAAACAGCTTGTAGTCAGATATTGCACTGCTGTTAATGTCAATTTTATAACAAACCGCTCCAGACACAGAGAACGCAGAGCAGGAGAGGGGTACAGAAGTAATTGAATCTCAGCTTAAAATTTAGATATTTATCAAGCTTGCTACGGCATCATCATGACCAGCGAAAAAATAACGGTGCAGTCTTTGTATACTGTCACTGATGAAGAATTAATGCTGATGAGTTTGCAAAACCCAGAACTGCGGTTTGAAGGCAATCCTAATGGAACGTTAGAAACTATACCCCCAACAAGGGGAATTTCTGGTAATCGAGAAATAAAAGCAGGAGCCTATTTGTTGAATTGGGTAGAAAGTCAGGATTTAGGTGAAGTTTTTAGTTCAAGTACAGGTTTTAAATTAGCAAATACGGTAGTGCGATGCCTGATGCTGCTTTTGTGGGTAAAGGACGCTTACCAGAAGGTTGGGATCAGCAAGAAGACAAATTTATTAACTTAGCACCCGACTTTGTAATTGAAATTCGTTCTAAAAACGATAGCTTGGCAAAACTTAAAGCTAAGATGGAAGAATATATTAGTAATGGTGTTAAATTAGGATAGTTAATTGATAGTAAAAATCAACAAGCTTGAGTTTATTGCCGGGATGGTTCAATTACTCAATATCCCGCTACGGCAATATTAAGCAGTGAAGATGTTGTGCTTGGGTTGATGCTACCTTTGAAAAAATTATTGTAAAAGCGATGCCTGCGGTAGTCACTGAGCTTCTTGTACTGAACGCAGTCTAAGTATGTCAAAGTGCTGGCTACGCCTACCCACTTTATACTCATTTGATATGAGGATGCGCCACGCCAAACAAAAATTCGATTCTAAAGTACGTTGCGAATTTTTTTTATTAAATAGATTTTAGCGAAAGTTCATAAATAAACAATATAACTACTAAATACTATATATTCAATCTTTCTTTTGAGTGATATCTGACAATAAGACGTTCTGCATCTACTCTTTAAAAACTTTGGGTAGAAAAGCAAAACTATCGATCATAAATAATTTAATTATCCTTTTAGATAGACAGCATTTCAATCTATATTCCATCGTCAGATAGATAAAAATCTGATGTTAATTATTTAAATTAATTAAAGGAAATACTATTTAAATCGGGAGTTAATTTAATAATGGCAGACAGTCCTGGATTAGGAGAGCAAGCGCTCAATAAAGCGGCAGAAATGGGATTATCTAGCCAATTAGATGAAGTAGAAAATTTAGATGTAAATATCAAAACCGATCCGCTGAAACTGGTTCAGGGAGAAGTGGATTCGGTCACGATTGAAGGTAAAGGTATGGTTATGCAGAAAGACCTCCGCATGGAGGAATTTGACATGCAAATGACTAATGTTGCCATTAATCCTCTGAGTGTAGCTTTCGGCAAAATTGAACTGACTAAACCTACTGAAGCCAATGCACAGGTTGTATTAACCGAGGTTGATATCAATCGCGCCTTCAACTCAGAATATGTGCGATCGCAACTGCAAAGTCAAAAAATCAATGTTAACGGGCAACTGACGACTATCGAGCCTCAACATGTAGAATTTCGACTACCAGGTGATGGTAAAGTAGCACTAAATGCCACCATAAAAATAGTAGAAACAGGTGAAAATCAGCAAGTTGCTTTTTCCGCAGTACCCAGGATTAGCGCCAATGGAAAAACTGTTACTTTGGAAAATGTCGAGTATGGCGAAAGTGGGGAAATCTCACCAGATTTGACAAAAGCTTTAATAGATCAAACTAGCGAAATTTTGAATTTGAGTAACTTTGATTTAGAAGGAATAAGTCTGCAAGTTAACCAACTAAAAGTAGAAGTAGGCAAACTAACCCTACAAGCTGAAGCTTATGTTGAACAAATTCCTTCAGATTAAAAATAAGATGCTAATAAATTCAGGATACTAATAATGGAAACTACAGACACAACGCAAACAAATTCAACACCTTTTCCCAATATTCCACCAGTTATTGAAAGTAACGACAGTGAGTATCTTGATAGCGGCGTACCTAGCACAGTTGCGATCGCAGGACATCCCCTACATCCCCTGAGTGTAATCTTTCCTATCGCCTTTTTAGCCGCCGCCTTGGGAAGTGACATCGGCTACTGGTTAACTCATGATTTCTTTTGGGCTAGGGCTTCGCTATGGTTAATCGGACTTGGATTAGCTGGAGGCTTACTCGCTTCTGCGATCGGTCTGAGCGATTTTGTGAAAATTGAACGAGTTCGCAAGCGCACCGCCGGTTGGGTGCATTTGATACTTAACGTTTCTATCCTGGTTTTATCACTCGTCAACTTTCTCCTGCGTTGGGGCGACGCTGAGTCCCGAATAGTACCTTGGGGACTATTAATCTCGCTGGTTGTTGGTACGCTGACTAGCCTTTCCGGCTGGTTCGGTGCTGAACTCTCCTATCGCCACAAAATCGGTGTAGTGGGCGCTGGTAGCAGAAGATATCCATAACGAAGTTAGGACTTACGCACAAGAGATCGCTCAAAAGTCCTCCAAAACCTCACCCTGTACTATCAGACATCCCTCTCCTTAGTAAGGAGAGGGACAGGTTTTAAGTAGTAAAACCAGGGTGAGGTATCTCAGGGGCTATGAGACTTAACTGTAAATGGCCTCAACAAAGGCTTGTGTACACTGTAGCTTTTTAAGGGGGGAGTGCGCTTCGCGAACCATGTTTCAGGTTTTCAATGCGTAAGTCTGGAAGTAACATCAAATCCGAGTAAATGCACATAGGAAAAATATGCCATAACCCTTGTAATTTATGGGTTAGCTTCTGCGGTAACTGTGTGCAATCAAGCGGATTTGATATAATTCGTCATTAAAATCCAAAATTACGAATTATTAAGAAAGAGCAGTGCAGAGGCTAAAATTTTCGTTAGTCTTTAGCTTTGAGAAAATGCTCCAACATCGTAACCAAACAATATTTATTATTCTTTCTCTGCTCATCGTTGTACCGATGGGCTTTTTGTTTAAGTACTACACTGGGCCTGCCCATCAGTGGTTTAATGACTACGGAGCAGCGATATTTTATGAAATATTTTGGTGTCTCTTCGCATTTTGGTTTTTCAGAAGTCGGGCGGCAATAATCCAAATTCCTATATGGGTTTTTGTCATCACCTGTATACTAGAATTCTTGCAACTTTGGCATCCGCCACTATTAGAGGAAATTCGCGCCACCTTGATAGGTAAATTATTACTTGGTACTACCTTTGTTTGGTGGGATTTTCCTCATTATGTATTGGGTTGTGTTTTAGGTTGGTTGTGGCTGCGACAATTACAGAAAATAGGCTATGCAAAAAAAAGTCAAGGTTAAACCTAATTCAAAACAGCAAAAAATTGAAGAACAACCTGATGGTAGTTTGACTGTGTATTTAAAATCGCCCCCAGTCGATGGTAAGGCTAATGAAGAATTAATTAAACTACTAGCAAAGAAATTTGATGTAGCCAAATCTGATATCAGAATAAAATCAGGTTTGTCCTCTCGGCAAAAGCTGATAGAAATTGATACAGGTATCTAGTACCACAAGGCGGAAGTCAGCCCCTTAGGGGAATTAAAAATTAAGAATTAAAAATTAAAAATTTAGGAATTTTTATCAATTTTTAATTTTACATTTTAAAGTTTTAATTTCGAGAAGCGACGGTCAAAAGTCACGCATAATTCTATTCCGAGCTTCTTGCGCCATTTGAAATGGTGAACCAGCGCTCTTGGTAGGGTTTCCCGAAGCAGGCGACTGGTGAACCCGAAGGGTATGTTTATTTCCGCCGTACTCTACTAGTTGCTGCTTAGTAATACCTTATTGGAAGACTCTGCCTCCTGCTGAATGTGAGGCAATGCCCCACCCAATACATCCTCTAGCAGAGCCAAGAAAGGAGAGACACAAAAAAAGCAAAATCGACTTTTTATGCTTGTGTAATACTGATATACCTTGGTTGAGCTTTGACTCTTTCTATCCAAGCTTGGATAGCAGAAAATTGTGTTAAATCGAACCCACCTTCATCAGCTACATGAGTGTACGCGAACAAGGCGATATCAGCAATCGTGTAACGATCTCCTACAAGAAAAGTGTGAGAAGTTAAGTGTTTTTCCATCAGGCTAAGTGCTGCATAACCTGGTTCACGTTTTTGCCTTATAGCTTCACTATATTCTTCAGTTTTACCTAAAATAGAAATCCAAAATCTTGATGTAGCGATAAAAGGCTCATGGCTATACTGTTCAAAACATAACCATTGCAGCACCTGCGCTCGTAAAAAGCGGTCATAGGGTAAAAATTCTGTACCTTCACTCAGATATACCAATATGGCATTTGATTCTGCCAAGTATTTTCCTGGCTCGATTTCAATAATAGGGATCTTCCCGTTGGGATTTTTACTTAAAAATTCTGGTGTTCGAGTCTCGCCTTTCAAAATGTTAAGCTCTACCCTCTCAAAAGGCATACCTAGTTGTGTTAATAAAAGACGTGTCTTATAACCATTACCAGAAGGTAAGAAATCGTACAAACGCAGTAGTTCCATGCTAAAATGCAGTTAAGAATATGTTGATAAGTAGAGGTTCAAAATACAATATCTTACCAAAATATTTTCCCAAAACCGGATGATTTTTTTGAAGATTTAGCTTAGAGGTACTAAAGAAAATTATCTGAAAAAATAAAAAACATTATTCATTTCTAGATTTAGATATTTAATTTAGTCAAGGAGCGAGAATAAAAGTATGTGTGGAAGATTTACTCTAAATCAGTCAGCAGAAGCTATAGCTCAAGTTTTCCATATCGAGCCAGTTCTGGATTTAACAGCCGAATATAACATTGCACCTACTCAGATGGTGGCAACGGTGTTACAAAATCCTGAAAGCGAAAAGCGTGAATTTAAGCAGTTGCATTGGGGATTAATTCCGTCATGGGCGAAAGATGCAGGGATGGGAGCAAAGCTGATTAATGCTAGGGCTGAAACTGTTGCCGAAAAACCTGCTTTTCGTTCGGCTTTTAAGCATCGACGCTGTTTAGTTATAGCTGATGGCTTTTATGAGTGGCAACGGCAACAAGGCAAAAAGCAGCCATTTTATTTTCGCCTTCAAGACGGGCAACCCTTCAGCTTTGCAGGTTTGTGGGAGAAATGGCGATCGCCTACTAACGAAGAAATAATCTCTTGTACAATTTTGACAACGGCAGCTAACGAATTACTCCAACCTATCCACGAGCGGATGCCAGTGATTCTAGAGCCAGAAGATTACGATTTATGGCTAGATTCCCAAGTGCAAACGCCCCAAACCCTACAGCAGCTATTGCGTCCCTATTCAGCGCCAGCAATGACTGCGTATCCAGTTAGCACCTTGGTAAACAACTCTCGGCATAATAGTCCAGAGTGCATCATCCCACTCAGTGAGAAGAATGCCCCCACAAATCAGTTAAATTAGCTATTGAGTGGACTGGGGATTAGATGATGAGGGAAAAGTTTTTCCAATGCCTAATACCCAGTCCTCAATCCCCAATCCCCAGAGACAAATATGCCAAGAACACAAAAGAACGATAATTTTGTTGACAAATCCTTTACAGTGATGGCGGATATCATCCTGAAGATCCTGCCAACCAACAAAAAAGCTAAAGAAGCGTTTGTTTATTATCGAGATGGCATGTCAGCCCAAGCAGAAGGGGAA
Source organism: uncultured Nostoc sp. (assembly GCF_964245575.1). GTDB lineage: Bacteria > Cyanobacteriota > Cyanobacteriia > Cyanobacteriales > Nostocaceae > Nostoc. Next base: position 20,613 of record NZ_CAXTNP010000013.1, read on the forward strand.
TATGCTGAAGCATTGGAATATTATGAAGAAGCTTTAACACTAGAGGAAGATACCAGCGATCGCGGCTATATTCTCTACAATATGGGGCTAATTTATGCCAGCAACGGTGACCACAATAAAGCTTTAGAACTGTATCACCAGGCAATTGAGTTAAACCCACGTATGCCCCAAGCCTTGAACAACATCGCCGTGATTTATCACTACCAAGGCGAAAAGGAGAAAGAAGCTGGAGATAACGAGGCTGGCGAAGCACTGTTTGACCAAGCAGCAGACTATTGGATTCGGGCTATTCGCATGGCTCCCAATAACTACATCGAAGCCCAAAACTGGCTGAAAACCACTAAGCGATCGCAAATTGACGTATTCTTCTAAAAGTGATGAGTTAGGAATTATGAATCATTCACTCCTAACTCCTGACTCCTGTACAGACGCGATTAATCGCGTCTCTCCTAACTCCTGTACAGACGCGATTAATCGCGTCTCTCCTAACTCCTAACTAAAAAAATATGATTGACCAAGAACAAGTTCATAAAGTAGCTAATCTTGCTCGTTTAGAATTGACTCCAGAAGAAGAGGAACAATTCACTACCCAGTTAGGAAGTATTCTGGATTATATTCAACAGTTGGATGAACTTGATGTTAGCAATGTGCCCCCGACAACGCGGGCAATTGATGTCAGCAACATCACACGAGAGGATAAATTGCAACCCTATCCTGACCGAGAAAGCATCCTCAACAGTGCGCCTGAACAGGAAGGCGAATTTTTCAAAGTTCCAAAAATCCTGAACGCTGAATAGTCAAAAGTCAAAAGCTTTAGATTCTTGACTGTTGGCTAATAACAAGGAGATAATTATGGGTTTGGGGATTCTTAAGGATGGTCAGTGGATATCTCAAAGGGATCAAGAAGACTCAGAAGGTAAATTTATCCGTCCATCAACTACTTTCCGTAACCACATTACAGCTGATGGTTCTAGTGGGTTGAAAGCTGAAGCGGGGCGCTATCATCTGTATATTTCTTGGGCTTGCCCTTGGGCGTGTCGCACCGCCATTATCCGCCAATTGAAAGGACTCCAAGATGTCATTGGGTTATCGGTCGTTGCAGCAGAAATTGCTCAAAATAGCTGGGAATTTGGTGATGAACCGGGGTGCATTCCCGATACAGTCAACGGTACTCAATATCTTTGGCAACTTTATCTGAAGGCTGACCCTAACTATAGCGGCCGCGTGACAGTTCCAGTTTTATGGGATATCCAAAATGGGACAATTGTCAATAATGAATCACGCGAAATCATTCGGATGTTTGATACAGAATTCAATGCTTTCGCCAAACAAAATATCAACTTTTATCCAGAACATTTACAAAAAGTAATTGACGAGACGATTGATACAATTTATCAACCAATAAATAACGGTGTCTACCGGGCGGGATTTGCTACCACTCAGTCGGCTTATGATGAAGCGGTAACGGAATTATTCACCGCTCTCGACTACTGGGAAAAAGTATTGGGAAATCAACGCTATCTTTGCAAAAATCAAATTACTGAGGCTGACTGGTGTATGTTCACTACTCTGTTTCGTTTCGATGTAGTTTATTATGTGCATTTCAAATGCAACTTACGCAGAATTGTAGATTATCCAAATCTGTGGAATTATCTCAAAGAGCTTTACCAACTGCCGGGAGTCAAAGAGACTTGCAATCTTGACCACATCAAACGGCATTATTATAGAAGCCATCCCCAAGTTAACCCAACTCGCATCGTCCCAAAAGGCCCACTGATTGATTTTGATGCACCCCATAACCGGGATAAAATATTTGCTTGATTGTTTTGTTCGCTTGTCGCGTCATCGCTTCATGAGTATTATATGCAGCCCAGAACTTAGTGCGATTCATCTGGGGTAAAAAATTACAAAGCGTTAATTTTTGCAAAATATACGTGCTCCAGTACAAATACTCGAAATTACAGTAATTCGATAAAGTTTAGAGGGTATTTGATTAGAGGATATTTGAAAAGTCCTTTTGTCGAGCTTGAAAACAACTAGCAGTGCTGCGGGGTTCTTCTTTTAAGAGAAGTTACAAAATTTCGGTTTCACCTTCGGTTAGAGCGCCCAACATTAGACGATGGTGAAGATCCCCAACCATCCGGATGTAACCCTGTAAAGGTAGGCAAAAGGGGGCCGTTGAATAATTAACTTGTGACAAAGGTCTTCGTGAGTTTCTACGGTTATAACAGAAGGGGACATTAGGATACACTGGCTTTGGAATACACTGGAAGTTCAGCAGCAACAAACAAAATCGCTGCTAGTGACTTCCTGCCTAGCATCCTATTACTTTTTGCTGTATGAAACTTACTCAAATATACGGCGAGTCTTCCTCAAGAAGGTTTCTTAACATCTAAAACGACTCCCACTGTTTTGAGGCTATAGCCTTAGAATATTTACAAGCTTTACTTACGAATTAGCTCTCTCTAGAGAAAGTACCGTTTTTGCTGTCTAAGCTGACATTCTACCAGTTTCTATTGGGATTTGTGTAGCTTAACAAATCAGCGGATTCATTAATATTAAGCCTGTTTACTATTTAGTTTCTTACCCTGACCTATTAGACAGCTAGAGTGTTCATTTCACTTTGTTCAATAGCTTTTAGCCCTTATCGCTCCCATGCTGACCCATCACCGCAAGCCCGTGTGCTTATCACTTTTTTCCACTGACCTACCAATTTGGTCTGTTGTAGAAACTGCCGCGACATTGTATCAAAAAGATACTGATAGATTCCATTTGCTGCTGACCGCACCGCCCCTAATTAGCTGTGAAGTAGAGAGTGTCGTAAGTCCAGAGGATAGACTTCCCCAAAGTAAGAGCAAAGCTTACGCCCCTAACAGTCCCAGAATTTTGTGGCTGGAGATTTCCCCTTATCGGGTTATCATGACTATGCAAGGTAACGCTCAAGTGAGTTACCGTCACTTTTGGGAACGGGGCGTTTATGGCATTAGTCGCTATTGGTTGCCAAATGAGTCATTGCAACCTAACAATCCTATTCGTTTACGAAATTTTACTAGTAGCCTAATTCTCAACGGACATCCCTTGCCAGAACATTTACGTCTGGAATATGAATTGTGGGCAGAAAAAGTCCAACTAGGATGCTACATACTAAATTTGGAAATTAAACACTGATAGTTATGGGGAGTAGGGAGTAGGGAGTAGGGAGTAGGGAGTAGGGAAAAGTTTTCCCAATACTCAATGCCCCATGCCCACTTGCCCTGAGCGAAGCCGAAGGGATGCCCTATTCCTTATTCCAAATCCCTTTCAACCAAAATAACTGGGTTGGTTTCCAGGTTTCCATTTAATATTGCAACCAACACTTGGCTTTTGTTCGCTTGTAACAGGTTTACCCGCCAGCACTGCTTCAATGGCTGCGCGTAAATCTGCGCCTGTTACGGGTTTACCATTACTGGGGCGGCTATCATCTAATTGTCCCCGATAAACAAGTTGCCGTTGGTCATCAAATACAAAAAAATCAGGTGTGCAAGCTGCTGTGTAAGCCTTTGCCGTTTCCTGACTTTCGTCGTAGCATAAGGTAAAATTAAACCCTTGTTCTGTTGCAAATGCTTGTAACGACTCTGGCGCATCATCTGGGTAATTTTTTGCATCGTTAGCACTGATGGCAACGATCGCTAAATCACTTGTAAAATAATCTTTTCCTAACTGCACTAATTCTTGTTGAACGTGCTTTACAAATGGGCAATGCCGACAAATGAACATTACCAACAGTGCTTTTTTATCTGCAAAGATGGAAAGTGAAGTTGCCTTTCCAGATACCACTTCCGGTAGATCAAAATCTGGTGCTTTTGTGCCTAGTGGCAACATAGTTGAAGCAGTTAAAGCCATAATTTACCTGATAACTTTACGCTGATAACTAAAGGCTTTTGCTATCAGTATATTTTCACTCTACCACTAAGTTTTCCATAAATTAAGAGACGGTAAATTTACCGTCTCTTAGATTTGTTGAGAGTTACATTATAGGAATCAGTTTTTATAGACTTGTCAAAACACCAACAATGCCGTGTCCAGTCAATACTTCTAATGCTATCAGAGAGACAAAACCAATCATTGCTAAACGACCATTGAGCATTTCTGCAAAAGGAGTGAAGCCTGTGCGAGCGCCTTGCTCATCTATATAAACCTTTGGCTCGATCGCAAAGTTGTTCAGTTTGCCTTGGTCGTCAATTATAGCAGTGTTTGTACGCATGGATTTTTCCCTGTCTTCTTTTTATGTAAATAACTGTAACAAAAGTATTAATATTTGTAAAGTATCTGAATCTGCTCAACTAGAAGTCCAAGCCAGAGATATGATAATGAATCGAGTTCAAAGCCATGTTTAACGAATAGGCTCTGCTCCTTGTGTGTAGGCACTTTCAGTCACAAATCCATTCCCCATAAGCTAATGCATCGATTTCGAGTAGAGGTTATTGCCAAAACACCAAACCCGCAGCAGGTGATTTATGCCGCGATGCACCAAGACTATACTGATGGGTTCGTGTTTGATGAGCGCGACTCCTGGCCCTCGGAATCACAAAGCGGCGAAGTTATTGTTAAGCGACTTTTAGCTGGTGAGAGGGGACACTATGGGCCTCTAGAGCATCCCCAGATTGTTTTCAATTGTGGCTACTTTCCCCATAGTGTTATGCAGCAGGCCCGTACGCATCGCGTGAGCGTATCATTTGATGTACAATCTTTTAGATACACGGGCAACCAATTTATTGATGTAGTAGAAGGTAAAAAAGACATAGAAGATGTTTTTTACCTACGTCCTGTTGGTTATTACACTGATAGACAAGGCAAAAAATACCACTATTCACCCGAAGCTAGAGCAGCAGATTTGCAATGGTGTCTAGAAGCAGCTAAACGATATAAAGCTGATTTTGAGGCTGGGATGTCTGAAGAACATGCAAGAGGGAAAGTGCCTTTTGATTATCGCCAGCATTTTGTAGTTAGTTTCAATTTAAGGTCTTTCTTGCATTTTTGTGACCTGAGAAATAAGAAAGATGCTCAACTTGAAATTCAAAAATTGTGTGAAATGATGTGGCCTCATTTTGAAGATTGGGCACCTGCGATCGCACAATGGTATGAAAAGCAGCGTCTAGGTAAGGCAAGATTAGCACCTTAGATATTGGTACCTGAGCCTCCTTATACTGTTACCCCCTTACGGCTATACGTTTTGGCGTTCCGAATTTTGGGTTGGATTGAGAGCGATCGCTCCAACTCCTCCCTTAGAGCTAGAATGTGATGAAGGTTTAGACTATCTCTAAATATAGACTTTTGCAGGACGATGGATATTCAAAAAGTTCTATGCGATCGCCGAATTATTTCCTCTGATCCAGATATTATGAGTGGTACTCTTGTGTTTGTTGGAACGCGAGTTCCATTGCAGACTTTTTTCGACTATTTAGAAGGCGAAGCTGGTTTAACCGAATTCTTAGAAGATTTTCCACATTTGCAAACTCAAGTGTTACAAGTTTTGGAGGTGATTGCAAAAGCAATGCTGAATCGGGAGCAAATTATTTATGCTCATTCTACTTGATGAAAATCTCCTGAGTAAGAAGTTAAAGAAGCCGTTCAAAAATGCAGGACATTCAGTGCAAAATGTAGAAGATATGGGCTGGCGTGGTGTCAAAGATAAGAAAATTTGACTTTAGCTGATAGACATCCTTTTGATGTGTTTATTACATCAGATAAGAACTTACCATATCAGCAAAATTTTCGATTTATTACACTCCGAGTTGTGGTGTTGGATACATACAGTACGCGTCCAGACTATTTAGTGCCGTTGATAATTCAAGTTAGTGGATTGCTGGAATCTTTAGCGCCTAGTTCTGTAACGTTAATAAACGATGAGGGAGAAGTACAACCCTTCAATCTTAGTGGTGGCTAGTGATAGTAGATTAAACTCGTAGAAATCCTCATCAGAAAAAAAGCCCTGTGATTTTATCATGTCCGCATCCCCCCTTTCCTGTGAGCGCAATTCCAATTTTTCGCCTGGATTTAGAGCGATCGCACAATAGTATGAAAAGCAGCGTTTAAGTAAGGCAAGATCAGCACCTTAAGCAAATTGAGTCATTAAAGTTTAAAATTTTATAATTTTTTAAGCTACAATCAATACAAAATTTGATGAAATCGCAAAATTTTATGAACATCAGTGTAGAGGACAAGTTTTTACTTTCAAAGCCAAGTGAAGTGATTGAGTTGTTAAAGAGGTGTAATCAGTTAGGAATCAATAATTATAAGTTTGAAGGCTATGGTAATGGAGGTAGGAGCGTCTACTCTTTTGGAGGTTTTGTTTCTGACTCTTTAAACGGATATTTTTACAACCTAAATCTTTTTTTCTCACTTCCTGGTTTACCTCCCAAAACTTTGATTAAGAAAAGCTTTACTCTTTCTGAAATAAACTATCTATCAAACGATCTTCTCACTATTGATATCAACTATTTAGTTTATGAGTACGCCCAAATTGCCAACCAACTCGGACTTGCAAAAATAGATTTAAGTTCTATTTTTGTGTAAACTTTTTTTAGATATCATTCAGTCTAAACACGAGCCAACGTTACAATTTCTAGCTGATCCTGATATTTACCCTGACGTGCTTCGTAACTGATAGCGCAGGGTTCGCCTTCTAAAAAGAGTAATTGCACCACACCTTCATTAGCGTAGATGCGACAGTCGGCACTAGAGGAATTAGAAAACTCTAGAGTTAAATGTCCACGCCAAGCAGCCTCCGCAGGAGTTAAGTTTGCTATTATACCACATCTTGCATAAGTAGATTTACCTATGCAAATGACTGTAATATTATTAGGAACTTCCAGTTTTTCTAAAGCGACTCCTAAGCCATAACTATGAGCAGGTAAAATAAAGTAACTGCCATTGGCATCTGTGTGTAGTGCGGTTGGCTCCAGATTCTGGGGATTAAAGTTTTTGGGATCAACTACAGTTCCGGGAATGTGGCGAAAAATGCGGAACTCAGCCGGGGAAAGGCGTATATCGTAGCCATAAGAAGACAGACCGTAGCTAATTACAGGCTGAACCGCTACAGACTCATCTTTTTGCACTTTTCGGATTAAGCTCGGCTCAAAGGGCGAAATTAGACCCTTTTGAGCCATTTCAGTAATCCAGATATCGTTTTTAATCACAACTTCACAGCTAATTCAAACCGAATTACTAGGATATCCTGAATTGAGTATTTTGTTTAAGGTCGATAACTCCGGCGGATTTCTGTAATTTGATCTGCTACATCGAGAAGAGATTTGGGCATCTCTGGTCCTGTGAGAATTATATCGACGTGGGGAGGGCGTTTTGCCAAAAATGCTAAAACTTCCGTTTCAGGAATTAAACCAAAGTTAATCGCTAAACTTAACTCATCTAAGACAACGAGAGAATACTTACTATCACACACTACCTGTTGTGTATACTGCCACAGCTTTTGTAAGGCTTGATTTTCCGTATCGTCTAAATGTGGTGTATCGATACAACGAGGCAAATCACAACGAATCCAATCTAAATTTTGTCCCAGTTGTATAGGTCGATCCTGTCCTTGACGAATACCTCCTTTCAGGAACTGCACTATTAATACTGGCGTTCCTTGTCCAGCTATCCTCAGTGCTTGCGCCATAACGCTCGTAAAAAAGTTGCGATGGGAGCTAGTGAAAACTTGCACTAGTCCTTCCACTGGATATGGTAAGGTAAGGAGTGAATTTATACTTGGAGTTTCTAGCTGAGCAACCATAGGGTAAAGTTCAAAAAATTACAATAAATTAAAGGTTTGTGCTGGCGGTAGTTATTACAAATCTGCCTGTATAATCTATCTGTTTTCACAGGTATGGTGGATTTGGCAAATTGCATTCTTAGTCAAACACTAGGTTTGTGCTGAAGTCAAGAGTTCTGTTGATTTACATTTTCGTCTTTTATCGGAAAGGAGTTGTAAAAATGAAAACATTAGAGTTACAGTTCCAATTATTTAAAAAAGCTAGGCATAACGTCTGAAAATCGCTAAATGTTTGATTTATCGGTTGTTTAGGCAAAACAGATTTAGCAAGTAGTGGATTTGACAGGATGAGGAGTAAATTGTTGTGAAATTGGTGATTCTGGGAGGTTCAGGATCGGGTAAAAGCACTCAAGCACAAAGGCTTTGCAGATATTTTGATATTCCTATGATTTCTACAGGTGAGATTTTACCGGAAGCGATATCTGGCGATAAGTTCCTCCCGGAGTTCCAATGGTCGCAAGCTGACCCCCGGACTTCCGTTTCGGTTTACACTAGCTTGAGTGAACTAGGTTACCACGCACGGCCATACGTGGAAAAAGGGGAGTTGGTTCCAGATGAAATAATCGTTGAATTGCTCCAAATTCGCCTCAGACAAGCAGATATTAACTGCGATTGGGTCTTAGAGGGCTATCCCCGTACTGCCTTCCAAGCTGAACAATTAGATTTTTTATTGGATAATTTAGAGCAAAAGCTAGATTGGGCTATTTATCTCCAAGTCCCACAAGCTGTCATGGTTAGCCGATCCTTGGGGCGATCGCTACCAGATGACCAACCAGAAATCGTGCAACGCCGTGTAGAATTATTTTACGATCACACCATTCCCATCCTAGAATATTACGACCGTCGTCGCCGCTTATTGACCATCAACGGCGACCAGTCACCAGATATGGTGCAGCAAAATATTTTGACTCTGCTTTCAGTTTCTTAGAAAAGAAGCAGGGGGCTACTCTTGCAGGGGAGGCAGGGGGAGAAGAAGCTAATGCCCAATACTTCGACTCCCTTCGACTACCAAGAGGGCAAGTCGCAGTTCGACTGCGCTCACCGTAAACTCAGTACAAGTGCCCAATGCCCCTCAATTAGATGATTTGCAACACTAAGGTAACCTTAAGGCAGTATTGTAAAATCTTAAGGCAACTCCAATGGCTTGGCAGCGTCCTGACGGTCGGATTCCCTACGAACTACGTCCGATTAGCTTCTACCCCAATTTCACCCGCTTTGCCCCCGGTTCTGTTCTCGCAAGATGCGGTGATACTCAAGTCCTTTGTACCGTTAGCGTTAATAAGGGAGTTCCCAAGTTTCTTGAAGGAACTGGTAAAGGCTGGTTAACTGCTGAGTACCGAATGCTACCATCTGCTACCCAAAAACGGCAAGAAAGAGAATTATTGAAATTATCTGGACGGACGCAAGAAATTCAACGTCTAATTGGCCGCAGTTTACGCGCAGCAGTGGATTTTAAGGCACTGGGAGAACGCACGCTGACTGTGGATGCTGATGTGTTGCAAGCAGACGCTGGAACTCGGACAACAGCCATTACAGGCTCGTTTGTGGCGTTGGCTCATGCGATTTCTAAATTATTGCAAGAGGGGGTGTTAGAGCGATCGCCTCTATGTGGACAGGTAGCAGCCGTTTCCGTAGGATTACTGGATGGAGAGCCATTTTTGGATCTTAATTATATCGAAGATGTGGCTGCAACAGTAGATTTTAACGTGGTGATGAATCAACATTTGGGAATCATTGAAGTCCAGGGAACAGCCGAAGAAGGCAGCTTTAGCCGGACTCAGTTAAATCAACTGCTAGATGTCGCCCAAAAAGGAATTCAGGAATTGTTAATTGCCCAACGCCAAGCGATCGCTGACTGGGAAGCGCTGTTTATGATTAATTAGTTTTATTAATTTTTATTAAGAATTAATAAATGTATCCTCTGTGCCGTTAATCAACAAAGTATCAAGTAACTGGATGTAAATAAAAACAATCATGAAAGTAGTTAGTACGACTGACTATTCCATACGGTTCGGATAAGATCCCCCCGCCTGCGGCGACCCCCTTAAAAAAGGGGTAAAGAGGGGAAAAAGCCCCTCAATTTATCGGGGGTTGGGGGGATCTTCGAGAGAAAAACATATTAACCGAACCATATTGGCTCACTACTGACAACTTACCGTTGAAGGTGATAAGGAGCATCTACGTTTTTCCAGCCTACCTAATCCATGATGTTAAATGTTTCAAAAGTTAAAAAGGAGGATTGTAATAAGTTCGGTATTGTATTGCTGGAAGCCAGCAATATGATGATGAAGCCATGAACAAAACCGTTGAAGTTCTACCGGATCAGCCGGCGCTGGTTGCACGAGCGCTAGAATTAATTCTGTCCAAGTTAGAAACTGCCATTGAGCAGCGAGGGTGGTTTACTATCGCCTTATCTGGCGGCAGTACACCTAAACCGTTATACGAAGCGATCGCTAATCAAAAACTGCCTTGGGATAAAATTCATATATTCTGGGGGGATGAGCGTTACGTACCACCAGATCACCCCGATAGCAATGAACTGATGACGCGTCGGGCGTGGCTAGATCATGTTGATATCCCAGCAGCTAACATTCACCCCGTACCAACCTTGTCAGCCAATCCAGAACTTGCTGCTGCTAAGTATGAACAACATCTCAAAGAATTTTTCAATTCTTCTGGGGTCGAGTTTCCCTCATTGGATGTAGTATTACTAGGAATGGGTGATGATGCACATACCGCATCTTTGTTTCCCCACACAGAGGCTCTCAAAGTACGCGATCGCCTAGTTACCGTGGGTAATAAAGACGAAAACCCCAGGATAAGTTTCACATACCCCTTCATCAACGCTGCTCGCAGCGTGATTTTTCTGGTTGCTGGTGCTAATAAACGACCAGCTTTGGCGCAAGTCTTTGCACCTGTAGCCGATGACTTCACTTACCCATCCCGCTTAATTCGGCCCCAAGGAGAACTTTGGTGGCTGCTGGATGCGGCAGCAGGTTTGGAACTTCAACATTAAACTTGGGAATTGGGAATTGGGAATTGAGACAGAGGAGGCAGAAGTTCTAAAATGTTTGAATTTTGAATTTTGAATTGATTTGTCTCTCCCTGTTCCCTTTCTCTGTGTAATGAGTGTCCAATTCATCGTTCCATCAGCAGTAATTGCTAAAATCTAAAGCTAGGGCCGCCCTCTGCTTGCCAGTCCTACTACTTTGTCAAGCTAGTTTTGAAAAGTTTGTAGTAAGCACAAAGCGTGCTTAAAAAATAAGGACTAAAGTCCTTACTATGAACTTGCTTACCCATCAATTTAAACTTGACAGATTACTACCTATATCTATGATGATCTTGAACAAAGGCTAAATATCGATGATCGTCTGCCCTAATTGCAATCATCCCAACCCTGATGGCGCTGTCCAGTGTGAAGCTTGCTATACACCCTTACCCGCGACTACTAACTGTCCCAGTTGTGGGGCAACTGTGCAGGCAGATGCTGCATTCTGCGGTCAGTGTGGCTATAACCTTCACTCCGCAGGAGTTCCACACGTTCATACTGCGGTAGCTACAACAGTTACTCCCGATGTTCCTGTGGAAGTTCCGCCGTTAGATCCACCCGATCCCCTGTTAGAACTTTTACAACCAGATGCTTTGGGAATAAGCGGTTCTACTAACTCCCATCCCCCCATCTCATCTTTACCAGCAACAGAGGTGGCAGCTCCCCCAGTCGCTGCGCCAGAGATACCGATGGCAGAAAGCAGCCCTCCAGAACCAGCGCCAACGATCGCAGCTCAACCCGTAGTTTCTGGACAAAGTATTCCTACTCCACCACCGTTGGAACCAGCGCCAGCCTCCCAAGCCGAAGTAAAACCAGAAGCACCAGCACCAACTGCAACTGTTGCCAGAACGCAATTGCAGCAGGTTACAGCGCGGTTAATCCACGTTCAAAGTGATCGGTTAATTGAATTGCCGCAAAATCTCTCTGTGATTCATATCGGCAAGCCCAATGACCGGATTCCCCCAGATATAGATGTTTCTGGATTTCCCAATTCAGAAATTGTCTCGCGGATTCATGCAGATATTCGCGTCGAGGGAGATGCTCATTATGTAGAGGATGTGGGAAGTTCTAATGGCACTTACATTAATAATTCGCCGCTTTTACCAGGGAATCGTCATCGCTTGCGACCAGGCGATCGCATCAGCTTGGGTAAAGGAGACTTAATGACATTCCTCTTTCAACTTGCTTAACTGATTCTCCATCAATTGTGACATCAGTCTAGGCATTTTCTGCCTATCCTCCGGCATTCCTTTTGGAGGAAAAACAAATGAACCGCATCAAACAAGCGACGGATAACTATGTTGTTCTGGATAGCGCCATAGTTTACAGCCGTCGCTTCGAGGTGCGAATTGTTGCATTGTTCAGCAACTCCATTACCTGAATAATTACATTAGGATGGATGAAAATCCACTGCCAAGTTTAGATTTTGGATTGAAGGGAAAATCTAAAATCTAAAATCCAAAATTGAGTGACCTATGAAAGAACCAAGCAAAAATTTTGAACCCTTGCTTACCAGAGAAGCCCCGCCAGTTGTTGAACGCATGGGGCTAACCTGGCTAATTGCAGCAGCGATCACAACTGCTTTACTGTGGCAAGTACCAGGAGGGGATTATATCTTATACCCATTTACGATCCTGGCAACTTGGTTTCATGAAATGGGTCACGGCTTAATGGCAATCCTATTTGGGGGACAGTTTCAGAAGTTACAGATTTTTCCCAATGGTTCTGGTGTTGCAACTTATGGCATCCGGTCGTCATTGGGGCCAATTGGCCCGGCAATTGTCGCAGCCGCAGGCCCAATGGGGCCGCCTCTTGCTGGTGCAGGTTTGATTCTAGCTTCCCGCAGTTTTAGATCAGCAACCCTCTGTTTAAAAATATTAGGAAGTTTTTTGCTATTTTCCACATTAATTTGGGTACGTTCCTGGTTTGGATTGGTGGCAATTCCCTTGCTGGGTTTAATAATCTTGGGTATCGCCCTGAAAGCACCTCGCTGGGCACAAGGGTTTGTCATTCAATTTCTGGGTGTACAAGCTTGTGTAAGTACGTACCATCAACTTGATTATCTATTTAGTAGTTCTGCTGGCCCCCTTGGACTCTCTGATACAGCGCAAATGCAGAGGTATTTGCTTTTACCTTACTGGTTTTGGGGCGGGTTAATGGCGATCGCATCTCTGGTGATTTTAGTCCAAAGTCTCCGCGTTGCCTATCGTTCGGAGTAATGAGTAAAAAGCACCATCAAAAGGCAATTGAATCTTTAGCTCAAAGAATTACTGAACATCAAGAAAAGATTAGACTCGAATCAGAGAAGAGTTTTCCTGACGAAGGTTTAATTAAGCATTGGGAAAAAGAGATTCGTGCTTTTGATAAGGCAATCCAACAAGCGCGTAAAAGATTGAGACAATAAATATGCAGATTAGCGATCGCCCTCTTGCAGTCACAAATTCAACCCTCAGTACCTTGATTGCTGAATTAGGTACAGAGTGCCTGAAAGTACAAGCCTTAGTTAACCAGTTACAGTTAGCTAATTTAACTGCTAACCAACAAGCTGAAATTCTCGCAGAACTTTTAGCTGCTGCGGTTCATCTGCATAATCATTGTGACGAAGATTTTCAGACGCTAATTATTGAGGAAATGGAGAATTTGCCTGATGATCAGGATTGACTAGTGATTTTAGTCCAAAGTCATTGCGATCGCCAACCATTACCTAAGCTGACACTTGGGCGCGAATTTCATTAGCACAAGGACGACCCTTTTCAACATCAGCAATATTAGCAAAAGTTGTTTCTGCAATATTGTGGAGAGCTTCTGCTGTAAAAAAGGCTTGATGTCCGGTAATGAGTACATTGGGGAACGTCGTCAGACGTTGGAAAATATCATCTTGAATAATTGCACCAGACAAATCCTCAAAGAACAATTCCGATTCTTGTTCGTAAACATCCACACCGAGATAGCCAATCTTGCCAGACTTCAATCCCTCAATCACTGCTTGGGTATCAATCAGCGCTCCTCGGCTAGTATTAATTAGCATTACGCCTGACTTAATCTGTTTTATAGCCTCAGCGTTAATTAAGTGATGCGTTTCCGGAGTCAGGGGGCAATGTAGGGAGATAATATCCGAGTTGGCAAATAGCTCAGGTAGCTCAACATACTTTCCACCTAGCGCCTCCAATTCTGGATTACGATAAACGTCATAGGCGAGTATGTGACAGCCAAACCCCTTCATAATCTGTCCTAAAATCAGACCGATTTTGCCGGTACCGACAATCCCCACTGTGCGCTCATGCAAATTAAATCCCAACAGTCCATCTAGGGAAAAATTGCCTTCTCGGACACGGTTATAGGCCCGATGGATTTTGCGATTTAGGCTTAAAATCAATCCTACAGCATGTTCTGCTACCCCGTAGGGTGAATAGGCGGGAACACGTACAACGGTAATTCCTAAGTCTGCTGCGGCTTGTAAGTCTACATTGTTAAACCCTGCACAGCGGAGAACAACCAGCCGAGTTCCCCGTGAGGCGAGAAGTTCTAAAGTTGGCGCGTCAACTTGGTCATGCACAAATACGCAAACCGCCGGAAATCCGGCGGCGAGGATAGCTGTATCGCAATTTAAACGAGGTTCAAAAAACACTAACTCGTGTTCAGTGGGAGAATTTGCAGCTGACAAAAACTTCCGATCATAGACTTTTGTACTGAAGACTGCTACTTTCATGCAAAACCTCAAACTGTATGCTGCACAATGTTCGACTACATAATACCTTGGCAGTTACAGAAGCGATGTCTACGACGAGCCTAGCTGCGGCATCTTTGAACATTCTCAATTTTATCGGTGAGTACTAAACTTAGACCTTTCACTCGAAAATCAAGTGTTAATCATGCTTCATAACCAATAAATAATTAAGGTAGATTACTGATTTTTGGCTGATCGAAGTAGCCATACATGACCCGAGAAACTTGACGAATAAAATCCCTAGCTCTAATGTCATTATTCGGTCTTCGCACGAAAATTCCTGCTAAATAACGCTTACCTGATGGCGTTTCAATGATACCCGCATCACCTAGTACAAACCGCAGAGTACCTGTTTTATGGGCAATATTTGCACCATAACCTAACCCAGATGGAAGCAAACTTTTATTGTGACAACGAATCATAATACCTAAAACTTGGGATTGACTTATATTAGAAATTAACTGATTGTTTGTCATCAAAGCTGACAGTCGTACCAAGTCTTTTGGACTAGTTTTATTAGTTCCTTTAAAGTCTCCTAGCATATTGTGAATTACAGTACTTTGCAATCCCCAACGGCGAAACTTTTGATTTAATTTAGATGCACCGCCTAAACGGTCGATAATCATATTTGTAGCAGTATTATCGCTAATAGTCATCATCTTGGTTGCAGTTTGCAAGAGACTAAGCTTAGTTCCTACTCGTTGATACTGCATATCTCCAGAACCGCCAGTGACATCCTTCCGGCGCATCACCAAAGTTTCGCCTAGTTTGATTTTCCCTGCATCTACTTCTTGAAACAATGCAATTAAAATCGGATACTTAATTGTGCTAGCGGCGGAAAAAGCTTTATCACCATTAACACTAAAATAATCTCCTGTTTGTAAATCCATAAAAAAGATTCCGGGAATGAGGAATCTATAGCGAGCCATTAATGCTTTAATAGGAGTTTTTAGTTCTGATATCTCGCGTCCTAGAGGAACTACACCAGTGAATTTAGAAGTATTTATTGAGTTTACAGGATCGCTTAGAGGAACCGGAGGAATAAATTTAAGTTTTGGTAGTTGTAAATCAGATTGATTTGCCCTCCAGTCATTTGTGTTGCCAACTTGATTCGTATTGGGATTAGCTTTTACTGGGGACGATAGTAAAAGAATACTTATAAGGCTCAGTAAGAACCAGCGTAGTTTCATGTAGTGCTGTGAGGATGTGTTGGATTTATTTACAGAAATTTTCCGAAGAAGTTAATCAAATCCGGATTGATTGACATATTAATCACTAAGATATCCGATGTCAAGAGATATGAATAAGAGATTTTCTGGAATATTGTAAATAATAATTTTGATAAAAAAGTACAAGGGAGGATATAGAAAATATGCTTATTTTACATCAACTATTTATGTAATTATACAAATACGAAGAGATTGTGATTGCGTTTTTAATTTTTATAGCAATGATTTATACATGGCTATTATGATAAAAAAAGCACCCGTAGTGGAAGCAATTAAAAAGTGGAAACTGAAGACTACAAAATGACTAATAGTCATTGGCTATTGAGGATTTTCTAACTGTTCTAAAATTTCTACAGAAGACTTACCTGCATCAGGTTGGGTGTTTGTTTCAGAGGTCATTTTGGTTAACCTGATGAATAGATAACTGCCAGAGTTGTATTTTATAACAGAGATGGCTATCAAAAATGGTACGTGCTGCTAACCCCTCGACAATCGGCTTTTCCAGCCAGCGTTTGAACGCTAAACGACCGATCGCGTCTAATGGTGGGAGTGCGTTCGGCGTTTCGCCGTAGCGCTTCGCTATCGCTACAACATCAGCAATATATTTGACGGTAGTCAGCCCAAAAGTTCGGAAGTTCTCAACACACAAGTCAATCGTTGGTGCAACTTGGGTGGAAATGTCCTCAGTCTTAATTAACTTGAATCCAGCCTTTTCCAATGCCGCCTGAAGCTCGCTAGCAACGTGACAATTAGAAAAAATGCCCTCTCGATATCCAGCATCAGAGCGCATCATATCCGCAAGCAATAGGTAGCCAGCACTACTTAATAAATGAGCTGCACCCTCAGCCAAATCGTCAACAGCAATATATTGGCTGCTTTCACTGAACAGAACTAAATCATAGGAGTGTGAGGTATGAAAATCTTCAAATCTGGTTAAGTAGAAAGGTACTTGTCCGTTGGTATTCTTGATAAACTTCTCTTGTTGGAGTGCATCGGGTGCTAATCCCTCAACAACAAACCCGCGCCCAAATGACTGAAATCCTTTCCATCCTGTGTAACCTATTACCAGCAGATTCGTGTGAATAAAGCTGTTTTGCCAGTAGCCAAAATTTCCTTGCCAGACACTCTTTTCCGGTCGCATTTGCTTCCTCCTATAGAACTTTACAACAACTTATGTTTAATTTTGCCCACTTATTTAGTGGTGGAATCTTAGCTAAAATACCCGTTTTCAAAGGTTCAGGTCGTTCTGACCAAGGCAGTAAACCATCAGACTTGGTGTAATATTGACTTGCACATTCCAGTACAGCAGATGCACAGCCATCAACTGGTAAATCGCCAAACAGATAGGTTGATTTCCCCTCTGCTGTAAAGGCAATCACACAAGAATGGTTACAAGCACTCATACATTCAACTCCCTGAATGAGGAAATGATTTTGCAATTCCCAATCTTGTGTAAGTTGTTGAAGCTGTTGTAGTAGTTGTTCGCCTCTACTTTCACCAACTCGTTTGCCGTCTTGCCACACGCTGGCACAAGTCGTGCAAACAAATAGAGTATGTTGTTTGTCAAGCATTAATTTTGAAGTGTGTAGAAGTAAATTTGAATTGCAGATATCATCCAGCTTTAGCCTTGGCTAAGGTCTATGTGCAGTCAGCCGTTTTCATTTATCTGAACCACATCTGCTATGGGGGCACAGTCAACTTAAGGTTAAAAGGGCGGTTAAAACCCGGTCTACACAGACAAAACTTGCCTCCGCAGGTTTCAAAACAAAGGGCTTAAGCTAGGGTGTTGATTTTCTTTTAGCCCAAGTCGGTGGGCTTTGTTTGTATAGCCGCTCTAAGTTGACTATGCCCCTACAGCGTGATCTATTTACATGAAAATAGCTGTATTAGCAACAATTAACTAGTAGTACCGATACTTACGCCTAGAAAAACTAGCATAAGCGATAGCTACACTTAGAGGTGCAATTTCTACTATAAATTAACTGTCTATCGTCTCGTAGCAAGCCATAATCTGTAGCGAATCTCTGGATCTTTGAAAAAGTGAGACTGACTAATGGTATAAATATTTATACTTTTGTTCATCTGTACCTCGCAGACGTGTAGAACTTATAAGTCAACTTCGGCGGGCATTCTGACTCTGAGACATGAGTCTCATCACAGCTGCGGGACAGCGCCGGATTTACACCGGACTTTCCCCGTTTCCTCTAGTGGCTGATCTCTACTAGAACCGAGTTACTTTTCTAACTATATCACCGTTCAATACTTCAAACAGTTTTTATCACGGCTCTATATAAATACATCTCTAGATGTCATTGACTTGCTAGGTAATTGCGGCAACCACGATGATGGGAAATGTCTTAGGCTTGGGCGTTCCCGAAGCTTCCGTTACGCAGATAAAGCGATAATGTTATAATAATATAGGGAATATGCTAAGATTTCCCTTGATTCACGGCATTTGAATACTCAAATGTGTGAATGATATAGCTGGAGAGGTGTCCGAGCGGTTCATGGTGACGCACTCGAAATGCGTTTTGGGGAAACCCAACGGGGGTTCGAATCCCCCCCTCTCCGTTTAAAATGATTGCCGAAGAACTAGACAAACAGATGATGTTTGGCTTCATAGATGGTATATATGAGTATTTGCAAGTAAGGGCACACAAATGTGCGCTTTTAAGTATATATGTAACTAACATTGTATGAAACGGTATGATATTTTCGTACTTACTTAGTCAGATATTGCCCGAACTACATTAAAATATACACCGTTGACACAGATTTTTGGGATAAACTAATGCCATCGTGTGAGGAGTGAACGATGGCAAATCGCTACATGGGGAGAGTGTTCTCATTTAGTTTTATCAGTGTCTGTTTATATATAGGTATTAGTATAGGAGTCGTTATCCGGCTTGGGCAATCACAGCGATTAAACGCTGCTACTACATCTACCGAGCCTGTGCAATTTCCATTAGCTATCCCTGAACTTACGCCATCAACAATAGAACAACAAACCTTTCCAGATACTATTACTATCAAAGCCGTTGGAGATATTATTCCCGGCACTAACTTTCCTAACTATAGATTACCCCGGTTTCGAGATCAATTATTACCAAAATCACTGAGAACTCAGTTGCAAGGATCTGATATCTTGTTTGGTAACTTTGAAAGTAGCTTAACTAATTATCCCTACACTGCCAAAGATATTAGTCGAGGACAAGTCTTTGCTTTTCGCTCCCCACCTGGATATGCCCAGCTATTTGCTAAGGCTGGTTTTAATGTGTTTAATATGGCGAATAACCATGCAATGGACTTCGGGCCGATAGGGTTCAAAGATACAAAGAAAAATCTTGAGGCTGTGGGCATTGCAACATTAGGTCATAAAAATCAAATTCTTTATTTGAAAGCTAACAATATCCCTGTGGCAATGGTCGGGTTTTCTCCTTATGAAATGTATAATTCCATCAATAATTTAGGAGCAGCCCAAGCACTTATAGCCAAAGCGAAAAACGAGGCTAACATTGTAATAGTATCGATGCACGCTGGAGCCGAAGGAACGGGGGCACTACACGTTAAGAATCAGACAGAGTTTTTTTATGGAGAAAACCGAGGTAATTCGATCAAGTTTGCTCGAAACATGATTGATGCGGGAGCAGACTTAGTACTAGGACATGGGCCTCATGTTCCGAGAGCGATGGAAATTTATAAGGGAAAAATCATCGCCTATTCTTTAGGAAACTTTCTGGGATATCGAACTTTATCTACGAATGCCCAGACGGGTGATTCTATGATTTTAGAAGTTAAACTTAACTCTGCGGGAAATTTGGTATCAAGTAAAATTATCCCAGTGCGGATGAATGGGCAGGGAATCCCTCAAATTGATCGGTATTTTCGCACTGTGAAACTTATGCGTTCTTTGAATAATCAAGCTTTTCCACAAAATCCGGTGAAGATTAATAATAAGGGGGAAGTTGTTGTACAGAAGAGTAAATCTGACAATTCAGATTATGTGAAAAAGCCCACTAAAAACCTAACCTCTTTCCTGACCTCTAAGGCGAAAAATTCAAAGTCTCTCTCCTCAAAGGAGATAACTTTAGAGAGGTTTTCCAAATAATGTGAAAAGTCAAAAGAGTAAATAATACCAAATTAAAAACTCATTGTGATATATGGATAGAGAAAACCCAGATACACTCAAACTAATGTCTGTATGAAGATGCCCCTATAGTGCAATAAATAAAGAACGAACCGCCAAGTACGCCAAGTACGCCAAGAAATAATAAATTAAGAGATTTGGTGCAGCTTCACAAAGAAATGGTATCAGGCATTTCCAATCAAAAATCTAAAATTGTTCGACGGTTTCTGACCGAAGTCGTTCTGTCTTGGAGAGAAGCCGAAGGCGAAGATCCAAAATGGTATAAGGAATTTAGCTGAAGGTGAACAAGAAATAAAAAGCCGTTTTTGTATTGCCAAGAGGTGTTCAATTTTAGATTGTGAATTTTGGATTTTAGATTGAATAAATAATTACAAATCGACTAATTATTGTCATCTTGTAGCTTTTCCTGAAATTTATGATCGTCTTGGTGTTGACTATCAGTCGGTGAATTTTGTTTGTCCAGTGTTGGTACTATTACAGCAGAAGGATCTGAATGTTTGGATTCTGACTGTTTGGATTCTGTCGGTGGCGCTGTTGGTATAATTACAGGATTTGACGGAATTATTGGTTGAGGAGAAGGAGAATTCTGATTAAAAGCGGGTGAGTTATTTTTTGATAGTGGTGTGGGGGAAGCACTACGAGATGAACGGATTGCCCGTAGTTTTTCGACTAGCGAAGGTGTAGGGGAAACGCTAAGTGAAGGTGCAGATTGCTCAGAATTGCCGCGTTGTGATTCTTTTGTAGGGCTGCTGGGTGTTTCTTCTGGGGAAGAATGACGATTACGCCGACGCTGCTTGGAATTATAAACAGGTGCTGATTCGCTTCTTGAGGTGGTGTTAGTCTCTTCACGACTCTCTAAGCTAGGAACTTTCGCAGGTGGTTCTTGAGTTGGCTGTTCAAAAAGCGGCTTTGCAGTTGGCTGCGGCTGAGATTTGGGTAAGATGTTAGTGATGCCAAAACCTGCTGTAGCAGCAACCAGGGCTACACCTATACCTATGAATATTTTAGATGACCCCAGCTTTTTTGCCAGTACATTTTCTTTGGCGATGCCTGGGTTGGGCTGCGCCAACGCAGATGGTTTATGAATGCGGTTCTGGGCAGTTTTCCCATTCCCAATTAAAGTTGCTGCCTGTTGAGCAGATAAATTGACAGTTGGCACTGCATAAGTGGTTAAGGCTTGCGATGTCATATTCACCCCGTTTCTAGGTAGCAGTTGTAACCACTCTGCAACTGTCGCTGGTCGAAAACGAGACTCCACTGCCATACCGCGCATTACTGCCTGGTTGACAGCAGCACTTAAATGTGGTTGCAGTTCGCGGGGGGAAGGCATTTGCTCGCGATCGCGCAATAATGCTGGTATTGGAACTTGGGCTGTCAACAGTGAATACAAGGTTGCCGCTAAACCATAAACATCCGTGGCGGGTGTGCGTGGCGCTTGCGTCAGATACTGTTCAATTGGAGAATAACCCTCAGAAACCAGACCCGTGTGAGTCTGCCTGACACTGCCATTAAATTCCCTGGCTATGCCAAAATCAATCAGTACTACTTCCTGGGTTGCTTCACGAAGGATAATATTATCTGGTTTGACATCTCGATGTAACAAACCATTGTTATGCACTACCTGCAAGGCTGCCCCAATTTGCCGGATGTAATGAATTGCTGTGGCTTCTGCTATTGGTATCCCTGGTAATACAAATGCGTCTCCCAAGGTTTCGCCAGGAATGTATTCCATCACCATGTAAGGCAGTCCAGCTTCGATAAAAAAATCGCTAACTCGGACTATATTTGGGTGGATACACGTAGCTAATCGTCTGGCTTCATCTTGGAATTGGCGCTCGAATTTCGCAAAATCAGGATGTTGTCGCAGCCGTTCATTAATGGTTTTCATCACCACCTCCTGACCCAAGTAGTGATGCGTAGCTTTAAAGGTAATGCCAAAGCCACCCCGCCCTATTTCTTGAATTAGGGTATATTTTCCATCCTGCAAAATTGTGCCTGCTAACATAAAGAGTCCTGATTCCTGAGTGAGCAGATAACTAGCGAGTCCTAAGTCTTGAGAGATTTCCAAAAAATTTTCCCATATTTTCTTAGAGGGCAGAGTTTTGCCTGTCTATCTTACGGGATGATTTAGTTGTTGGAATTCCCTAAACGGGAAAAACCTCCCCAACATCACAACAGTTTTATCTTTTTCATAGGATAACGCGAGAGTCAAGAAATCCTGAAGTAGGAAACAGACTCAAGCTGTCTTCCACGTCAGTGATGTTAGGGAGGAAGCAGGACTTGACACGTTACTTGCTACAACCCTAAGGAGCAACCACCCTAGATTACTTAAAATTTTTCATATACAGCAATTTGCAGTTGAATAGACCATAGTAGGGGCGCACATCTATGCGACCTTAAAATAATTTAACTTTCAAAAGGTCTATTCCATTAAATTAAAAAACGCTGTATCATTTAGTATTCCTATATGATTAATTTTATTGATAGCAAATAACAATCTAAACAATAGCTAACAATGAATTCAGACACCATAATAAATGCCCAACTGCAAAACTGGGAAAATTTTTGCAGTCATATTGGAGACTGGCATGGAACTTGGAACGTTTATAACTTAGAGGGCAAATTAATTCGCTCTCATCAATGTGTCAGAAGCTTTCACTTAAGCAGTGACGGAAGTGAAATGAATCATCAGAATTATTCTACTTATGCTGATGGAACAAACAAATTAGAAACCTATGGGCCACATAAAAAACCTCAGATAAGATCGCTTCATTTTAACGATAGTTTTTCATGGGGTTCTCAAGAAGTCAAATCTGGCTCAGTGTTCTTTTTTGAGACTGGTTTTAAGCATAAAGATAGGCGTAGGAGTGCAGTTGCCAGATACAACGAAAATGGTACTTTAGATATTCTGATAATTTCTGAACACTTGGGAGGTAGAGGCGATGAATCTCCTCTACCTCTTGCAAATCAATTAACTGGTTGGCAAGGAATAATAACAAAAATGACACCTGACTGTATAGTATCACCCGCAGTTCCAACTTCATGGATACAACTAGAAGATTTAAATAATAATTATCTTACTTTGCGTTTGAAAGATGGCGTATCAATCAGTATCCCAAAATATATAGAGAGTGAAACAGAGTTTTTTCTGGTGACAGAATGGCTAGTAAATCCTACTTTATTGCTGCGAGGTATTCGCCATTTCGACATATCTGGGTTTACAAGCTTTACCTTAGAAGTATTCAATCGCTGATGGCAAGTAGAGAAAAAATTCTCTTAAAATCGCTGTCCTATGCCTAAATGCACCTTGCTTTCTCCTTGGTCATTAATGCCATAGTCAGCCCGAATTAAGCCTAGTGGTGAATTTAATCGCACTCCAGCCCCATAACCAAAACCATAACCTGGTTTGCCTCGCACACCTGCTGGATCTCCTAATACAGTATCACCAGAGCCTAAGTCTGAGGCGAAGTCGGCAAATAATACACCCCCTACTATTGGTAAGACGGGAAAACGATATTCTGCAGAAGCTAACACATAACTGCGACCACTCCCAACATCTCCAGAATCGTAACCGCGTACTGAGTTGGAACCACCCAAGTTAAAGCTTTCGTAGGGCGGTAAATTACCAATGACGGTACCAGCTTGCAGATTCACCGCAAATACTTGTGGCTGTTTGGTGTTAAATAATTGCACTGGTAAATATTGGCTGTAATTGCCTTTCAGGCGATTTAGGGAAATATTTCCTTGACCGATGGGGACAGATTGTTCTGTACTCAAACTCAGAACGGAACCTTGAGTTGGATTGAGGGGATTATCTCGTTGGTCTTTGGTGGCGGTGAAGGATACGGTAGTTAGGTCATCAACGCCAGTTCCACTCGCAGATAGGGGATTGCCTTGAGCGTCGGTTGGGGTAATATTACCTTGGCGATCGCGAATACTAGTTCGGGTATAGTTTAATCCTAATGAGGTATTCCAGTCGTCGATTGGTCGCTGTAAGCTGACACCACCGCCAATTTGACCTTCTCGAACTTTGTCGCCGTTAGCTAGCTTAATCTTGTCGTCAAAAGTTTCCGAAAGTTCCTGACTACGAAAACCATTCACAGTGTACCCCAAGCGATCGGGGTTAGTTGTCCGATAGGGACTGATAAATTTGCTATTAAACTGCAAGTCTCGGCTACTTACACCAACATTCACACCTAAAGTATCATTAATACCACCGACATTCTGATCTTGATAGCTGATTGTGCCTGTTAATCCCTGATCAGCATTATAACTACCACCCAAGTTAACACCACGCGCCCCAGTTTCTTTGAGTTGGTAGACTAAATCAAGTTTTGTTGCATCTCCTTCTAAGGCAACATTGACAGTCTCAAATAAACCAGTACGATATAGCTGTTGTATGTCTTGTTTAACTACATTTTCTTGGAAGATTTGACCAGGTTTTAGCTTAAGTTGTTGTTGCAGGAAATCTGGTTTGGTGCGTCCTCCCACGGGATTGCCTTTGCTATCAACGCTTTTACCCTCATCGTTAACAAAGCGAAATTTGATATCACCTACCAAGCCTTCAGCGACATTCACAGTGAGAATGCCTTGAGAACTGGGTTTAATTGATAACACCCGTGCTAACTTATAACCATTGTCGGCGTACCACTTATTAATTTGTGCTACTGCTTGCTGGAGTCCAGCAGGACTGATGGTGGTTCCAATTTGAGATTGCAACTGTTGTTGGGCTACTTGGTAAGTAAGTACTTTAGCACCAGATAGTTGCAGCGATCGCACAATCACTGGTTGCACTTGATAAACTACATTCAATCCAGCCGATGTGCTGCGGCTATTCACACTGACACTGCTAAATAAACCTGTATCCAAAATTGCTGTTACATCTTTTTGTAGCTGGCTTTGAGTGGTTTCTCCACCCGCTTGGGTTTTAATTACCTGGCGAATGATTTGCTGCAATTCTTGATTGGCTCCCACCACCTGTACATCTGTAGCTGTAACTACTAAATCGCTTTCAGTAGCAGGAGTTTTAGGGGATGAGGGGATGAGGGAAGATGAGGAGGATGACGGGGATGGAGAGATGAGGGGGAGTGTTACTGATGAATTACCCTTGTCTGCTGACTTTAAGACTACTGTAGAATTTTTGTTTGCACCTGTTTGCACGGCGACGGGATTTTGAGAAAATTGTTGTGCAACTATAGTTTCTGGGGAAGCAATTGTCTCTATCCGTGCGGGAGTGTCTTCAATAATCGGCACTACCAAGTTACTAGCTTTTGCAGTTGGAGTAACGGTTTTAGTAGGTGCAGCCGTTGCTTGCTGAGTGACATTAGCAGCAGCTAAAGTAGCTAAAGTAAAAATTGCAGTAGCAGAAACTCGCATAATATTTAACCTAATTAACTGGGAGTTAGTTGTAGAGACGCTAGCGAATAGGGATAATACTAACTTCCAGCTTCTTCGCCGATTTCCCTATTTATACCTCTTACCCGAATAGACAGTTAATTTTGATGTTTTGTTTCTTATGAGTAATGTATCTCGGTTATCTCTAACTTCTAACTCCCAAGTTGCAACTTCTCGTTTGCGTTTACTTGTATTAAGTAATGGTCATGGAGAAGATGTAATTGCAGTTCGGATTTTGCAAGAACTCCAACGACAATCAAACCCACCAGAGATATTTGCTTTACCTCTGGTGGGTGAAGGACGTGCTTACCAACAGTTGGAGATCCCGTTAATCGGTTCAGTCCGCACTATGCCTTCTGGCGGATTTATTTATATGGATGGGCGCCAATTAGCGCGGGATGTACGCGGTGGTTTATTGCAACTTACCCTCAGCCAGATTAAAGCTGTCCGCCGTTGGGTGAGTTCTCAAAAAAAATTAGGTAATAAAAGAGCGATTTTAGCGGTGGGAGATATTGTCCCCTTATTGTTTACAACTTTCAGTGGCGCTAATTATGCTTTTGTGGGTACGGCGAAATCTGAATATTATGTGCGGGATGAAGCTGGATTATTACCACGAAAATCCAAAGATGCGCGTTGGGAAAATTTTTCCGGTTCAGTTTACCATCCTTGGGAACGTTGGTTAATGAGTCGTCGCCGTTGTAAGGCGGTGTTTCCTAGAGATGCACTGACGACGGAAACATTAAAACAATGGCCAATTCCAGCTTTTAATTTGGGTAATCCCATGATGGATGCTCTGCAACCGACCTTTTCACGCCAACAATTTTATAGTCAAGATAGCCAACAACAAGAGACAGTCCGACCTTTAATGGTGACTCTTCTTCCTGGTTCACGTCCGCCAGAGGCATACACCAACTGGGAAACAATTATGATTGCCGTATCTGCGTTGATAGCAAGTTTCCAGGAGCGAAATTCGGTATTTTACACTTCTGGCACAGTGGTGTTTTTAGGTGCGATCGCTCCGGGTTTAGACTTTAATATTTTATCCCAAAGTGTGCAATCCCAAGGCTGGCGCATTGAATCAGCATGTCCTATCAAAATTGCCGATCCAAATATATTGACATTTAAACACAAAAATGCATATATACTGTTGACACAAAAAGCTTATAATGATTGCTTACATTTGGGAGATTTAGCGATCGCTATGGCAGGTACAGCCACAGAACAGTTTATCGGTTTAGGAAAACCTGCGATCGCGATTCCCGGTAATGGGCCCCAATATAATCCTGCCTTTGCCGAAGCTCAAAGTCGTCTTTTAGGCTCATCCTTGATTTTAGCCGAGCAGCCAACAGAAGTTGCCAAAATTGTACAGTCTCTATTCAAAGATCCTGATATTTTGCAAATTATTGCCGAAAACGGTATACGACGCATGGGTAAACCCGGAGCAGCACTACGCATTGCTGAATGTTTACAGGAACGATTTTGAATGGGCATTGGGAATTGGGCACTTGTACTGCCCTTCGACTACCCTCAGGAACCGCGACTTGTACTGAGCGTAGTCGAAGTAAGTCGAAGTATTGGGCATAAAGTCAACAATCAATAGTTTTTCTCCCCCTGCTTCCCCTGCTTCCCCTGCTTTCCCTGCTCCCTCATCCCTACTCCCTCACGCGACCAATCCCGAACGTAAGGCCCTTACAGCAGCTTGGGTACGGTCATCAGCACATAGTTTATTTAGAATATTACGAACGTGGGTCTTCACAGTACCAACTGTAATGTAGAGTTTTTCGGCAATTTGCCCATTGCTACACCCAGCTACAATCAACTCTAGGATTTCCAGTTCCCGTTGAGTCAAGGGGTAAGTTTCCAAAACTTGCTCGTATTCTGACGCCAACGCCTCAATTTTTACAGTCTTAGGCGTTTTGTCAGAACTTTGGCTCTCTCCAGGAATACCCTGCCGCATCTTCCGCAATACCACATTGGCAATTGCCGGATCAATCCAAGAGTTCCCGCCGTGAGTCGCTTGAATCGCCTCAGTTAATTTACTGATACTTGTTTCTTTCATGTAATAAGAATCAGCACCCGCCGCGAAGGCTGCAAGCACTGCATCCTCTGTATGATCCATTGTCAGGATGAGAATCTTCGTTGTCGTTTGCCCAGTTTCAGCTTGGTGGCGTTTGAATTTCCGGGTGAGTTCAATGCCATCCATGTCAGGCAAACCGATATCTACAACAGCTACATCTGGCTTTGCCGTTTCCAAAAGTTTTAGTCCTTGGGTAGCATTTGCTGCTTCGCCAATTACTTTCAATGCGCTGTGAGACTGTAATGCTGCTCGTAGCCCCATTCGCGTTAAGTCATGATCTTCAATTAAAATAATGCTAATTTCATTCATTGCTATACTCGCTCTTATACTGTTTGCATCTTTAAAAGTATTACTTTTTGTAAGTGCTATCTTTTATTTTCCCATACCAAAGATAGATGATATTTAAATCCCTCTGCATCCACCGATAGAAATAATAAATATCCTATTTGTGAGCATTTAGATAGAGAATAAATCTAGCTGGAGATATATAGATACTTACACAATAAGGATGAAATATTGAGACTAATGCAAAATTGCTCCTCCTTTGCTAAAAGTTCAGCTTTCAGTTGCCATGTTCCATTAGTTAATTACTATTATCTTGCATAAAGCTTACAAAAATGGACAAATTACAAAAGGTAAAAATTACCTTACGAAAAAGTGAACGATGGTTTCGAGCGATTTTTAACCAAACCTTTGGATTCATCGGATTGATACAGCTGATGGGCATTTTCATGGAAGGGAATCAGACGGCGTTAAAATTTGGTGGAATTACTAGCAGCATAATTCGTTGTCCTTTAGGGGAAGCTTGTTGGTCTGAATTTTCACGGGATGTGGAAGACCTCTCTCCTGATAGGGGAAAGACTTTGAATTCTACCCCAACCCTTATAGGGAAGCTTGTTCAGGGGTTAGGTTTTTTGTTAGTTTTTCCAGATAATGTGAAAAGTCAGGCTCAATGGTGGACAATCTCAAAAGAAATTCAAGCACAACTACAATGGGTAATTACTCGTGCGTCCAGATGGTTGGGGACTTACGCCTAACAAGTTAAACCCTTCAGTAATCAAAGCCAAAAAGTAATCTTTTTAATACCAAAAGGCTTGCAATAATCTGGTATTTTTCCTAAATTTCACGAGAAAATTTTGGTATTTTTCCGAACAGTGGAAGACCGCGATCGCCATGAAAATACTAACACGGGAAATCGCTATAAGGAGTTATTGTGTTATTTACCTGATTTAATCAATCTGATGAGTACAAGTACTCAAGCTTATGGTACACAACAATGGTATACAACTCTGACTAATGGCTGACGACGGTCGCTTCTTGACTCAATTACAATTGTTTTAAGCTTAGTAAAGTATTTTATTTTACTTTATATCAGCTATGTTTGTTGTCTTCAGGTCAATAGTTTTCGGTTTGTTAATTACTAATTATTTTATAATTATTGGTCATTTGCTAGGAGTTTAATTTAAATCCTCTGGTAAATTAACCAGATTGAGAATAAAACAGCCTGAATTTAACCCAAGAAAATGCCCAAAAGAGTGATTAACATACTACTAGTGGAGGATAAAGAAGTTGATATAATGAATGTCAAACAGGCATTCAAGAAAGTTAATATTATTAATTCAACAATTATTGGATATTGTGCGAAATACCTTAGTCAATAAAGTTACAGATTTTAGATGTCCGAAAATCTTATATTTTTTAGTTAGATAATCTGAAAAAAAGGAACGTTATACATCAACCTATGTTTAGCGGCAAAAATAAAAACCGATGGAAGATACGCTGAAAATTTTGGTTGTAGATGATGATGAAGTAGACCGGATGGTAGTCCGTTGTGGCCTGACTAAAGCAGGTATTAAAATGGAACTATCTGAAGTAGGCAATGGCAATGATGCATTTTCTATTTTAAGCACTACTGCCTATGATTGTGTTTTCCTGGACTATCGCTTACAAGATCAGTATGGACTAACTTTAATTCAACAGCTACGTTCTTCGGAAATTAAAGTTCCCTTAGTAGTCCTAACTGGTCAAGAAGATGAACAAACTGCTGTCCAATTATTGAAAGCTGGTGCTACAGACTATCTCTCTAAGTCTAGGATATCCCCAGAAAACTTGGCACAAGTTTTGCGGAGTGCGATTCGGGTTTATCGAGCTGAAATGCAGGTAGCTTTGGCAAAAGACCAGCTTAGAGAAAGTCATGAACAACTTATTCGTAAGAATCAAGAATTGGAGAGACAACAGCAACAGTTTCAAATGCAAAACTTCAAGCTATCGGAGGCATCACTGCTAAAATCACATTTTTTAGCAACTATGTCTCACGAACTCAGAACACCGATGAATGCGATTATTGGCTTTTCGCAAATATTACTGCGTCCTAAATTCGCTCAACTAACGCACCAGCAAGCAGATATGGTTGAGCGTATCTTGAATAATGGGAAGCATTTGCTGATGCTAGTCAATGAAGTTCTCGACTTTTCCAAGCTGGAGGCAGGACAATTAGACTTAAAGGCGGAAATATTTGATGTCTCAAAGGTAATAAATCTCGCTGTAAGTGAAATGCGTTCCCTAGCTGAGGCCAAAAATCTATCATTGTTAGTGCAAACCAATTTGCAAAATACTTCGGTATTTAATGATCCAGTTCGTGTCAAACAAATTTTAATTAATCTGCTCTCCAACGCCATTAAGTTCACAGAGTCGGGTGAAGTTTGGGTTGAAGTTAAGGAACTACCTGCAAATCGAGTAGCAATTATGGTTCGGGATACAGGTATTGGCATAGCATCCAGAGATTTTAAACGTATTTTTGAAGCATTTCGGCAAGTCGATCAAAGTCTCACTCGAAAATATCCAGGTACAGGTCTGGGTTTGGCAATTATAAATTCGCTGGTGCGAATCATGGGCGGCAAAATCTTTCTTGAAAGCAAATTGGGGAGCGGTTCAATGTTTAAAATTGAATTGCCACGTCAAATCACATTACCACCTGGAGGAGTCGATGCTCCACCTTTACAGTTAGATAGCAACCAGGTTTTTTCATCGGCTCAAAATCCGCATCATTCATCTTCTCAAGCTAGGCAAGCACCAATAGGATATCCTAAATTTAAACTATAAATTCCTATCAAAAAAACTGATAAAAGTTGATAAATTATGTCTGTAGTTGAAAATAATAAAATTTATCGCATCCTCGCAGTTGACGATACTCTAGATAATCTCATTTTGGTTCAAGCAATTTTAGAAAGTGAGGGGTATGAAATTGATTTAGTTTCAGATGGAATAAAGGCTTTGCGACAAGTTGAAGAATCTCCACCCGATCTGATTCTGTTAGATGTGATGATGCCAGGGATAGATGGTTATGAAGTCACACGTCGAATTCGGAATAACCCAGCAATTAGTTATATTCCAATTCTGCTGATTACAGCTTTTCACGAATCCAGTGTTGTTGAAGGTTTGGATGCTGGTGCTGACGATTTTATTCGTAAACCATTTGATACTGATGAACTATTGGCAAGGGTGCGATCGCTGTTGCGTCTCAAGCACAGTCTGGATGAACAGCAAAAAATGGCCCGCCAACGGGAAGATTTTGTTTCCCGTTTGACTCATGATTTGCGAACTCCCCTAGTAGCCTCCGATCGCATGTTGAATTTGTTTGAGATGGAAACATTCTGCAAAATTTCGCCGGAAATGAAACAGGCGATCGCAGTTATGATTCGCAGTAACCAAAATTTGATGGACATGGTAAATACCCTGTTAGAAGTCTATCGCTTTGAGGCAGGTAAAAAAACGTTGAACTGGGAAGAATGCGATTTACGTGAGATATCTCAAGAAGTAGTGAGCGAACTAAGTCCTCTAACTAGTGAAAAAGGGTTGACCCTGAAAATAGATACCCGTGAATTAGATCCACTGGGTAAAAACGCGGGTATTATTATGGGCGATCGCTTGGAACTACGGCGAGTGATAAACAACCTGATCGCAAATGCCATCAAATTTACAGATACAGGAGGCATCACAATCCGCATTTTTGAAACACCACCTAATCCAGGAAATCCAGATTCGGTAACAATCGAGATCCAAGATACAGGATATGGGATTGCGCCCGAAGATCAGGCAACAATTTTCGAGCGATTTCGCCAAGGCAAAAATAAACGCTCAGGTAGTGGTTTAGGGCTACATCTATCCCACCGGATTATAGAAGCGCACGCAGGAACTATCAAAGTCACCTCTGAACTCGGTAAAGGTAGTTTGTTCACTGTGCAACTACCTAAAAACACTTAACTCCTTCACCGAATTTTAGATTTTAGATTTTAAATTTCAAGATACAGCCTATAGCAAGATGAACTAAAGCAAAGGTCAGTCTAAATTAATCTTGGTGTAGTAAATGCTTGGTATATATAGAGGCTTGGTTAAACCAAGCCTTTTATTAATTATGACTGATTAAGTAATTATGTATGAGTCTTCAGGATATTTGGATACAGTCGATAGCAAGATGAACTGCTAGAAAAGTAAGTTTAAATGAATTGAGGAACTGTGCCTAAGTACTAAATATCTAGAGGTTTAGCACTCACCTAAACTTTTTTTCTGATCGAATGAAGAGGAAAAAACATCGCGAGTACACCGCTTTTGTAAAATCTAACAATCTTCCGTCATTGCGAACGCAATAACATATTAAATTTTATTATTCGATGAAATAATAAAAACTGGGATGCACCCAAAAGCAATTTATAACCGCCCGTTTCGCGTTAAGTTGACACCAATGGGCAATGCCATGCCCCTACGAGAAATCTATATATATGAGGATTTTCGTGAATTGGTATAACTAGTTGATTGCAAAATAATCATCAATTCTATGCGGTAATTGCATTAATATGGATTTACAATGGCTCCACAGATGCGATTCTAATATCAGGGAATAAAGATGGATACCCCTGGTTGTTGACCAGGGGCTTTTTATTTAGGGGCTACGCCTTAAACGTCAACACTGGACTCAATCGCGCCACAACGTCCACCATTTCTGCTTCAACCTGCACATCAATCACAGACTGAATCGGTTTGTAGGCAAAGGGTGCTTCTTCAATTCGGCGTTCTTCACGCAGGGTGATGCAGTCTACCCCAGTTAATCCCAGTTCAGCCTCATTTTGAGATGCACCTCTGCGATTGAGGTGGAAGCGAGAATGAATTCTTCCCGCCCCATGTGAGGCAGAATTACAAAATGCTGGATTGCCTCTACCCACCATCAGATAAGAATAAGCACCCATTGAACCAGGGATAATCACTGGTTGCCCTACATGGGCTGGACTTGCACCCTTGCGTGTTACCCATCCCTGACCGAATGGCAAGGTGATGTTATGCGGCAAGTCATAAACTAGAGGTGCTTCCACATCTTTATATACTTCTCGCAAACGCAGACGTAGCAGTTCCGCTAACAGCAGGCGATTGACAAAGGCATAGTTAGCAGCAGTGGCCTCAGCTTGCAGGTAACTGGCGACGAGTTCGGGGTGAGAATGGGTAGAGAGAGGAAATATATGAGAATCAGGGTACTTCAGACCTTTTTCCCAAGTCGCCTTAGCTTTATCTCGCCACATTCCCCCAATATACTTACCCACGTTTCGAGAACCAGAGTGAATCATAAAAGCTAGCTGTCCCTCGCGCACTCCCCAGGCGTGAGCAAGTGGGCGATTTTCGACTTTATCAACTCGTTGCACTTCTACAAAATGATTACCGCCGCCAATAGTTGCCAGTCCGCCATCGCGTACTAGTCCAGCATCGGGAACTAATTCTTCAGGTGCAAGTTTCCAGTCACCATCCATTGAACCACCTAAGAAGATGCGTTCGC
This sequence comes from uncultured Nostoc sp., assembly GCF_964245575.1. Lineage (GTDB taxonomy): Bacteria > Cyanobacteriota > Cyanobacteriia > Cyanobacteriales > Nostocaceae > Nostoc. The sequence continues at coordinate 53,867 of NZ_CAXTNP010000013.1, forward strand.
TCTCTTGGGCAAGTTGTTGCAAATCAGACTTGATTACACTCCCTGTAGGCTGATCTAACATGGCATCCAGCCAACCGGGAACTCCGTACTGAAAGAGCGATCGCATTGCGTCAGCAGTCATCGTCACATCACGCGTACCGAAGAAGTAATCCCCCTTCATCCGTTCTACGAATTGGTCGCGCTTTGCCAGAAATTCCTCGATTGTCAAATCAGCAACATGCAAGCGCATTCCACAATTGATGTCAGAACCGACAGCGCCAGGGATAATTTGACCTACAGTTTCTACGACTGAACCAATGGCAACACCCGCATCACCTGGGTGAAAGTCAGGCGTAGCACAGGCACGGCACACGCACCCACCTGATGGGTGGCGGACGCTTGCCAAATTCGCTAACTGCTTTAGTGCCTTAGCTTCTACGGGGAAGCCTTCTGGCAGTAGCACTTCTGCTACAGGGGCATCAGGAGAATTTACTAAACGAACTGAATAAGTGCGATTGTTATAAGTTACATCCAAACCCTGCCGCTCTAAAGCACGCAGGAGACGTTTCAAATTTTTTGGCTGCATGAAAACTCCAAATAAAGTCTTAAAAAAGACCTTTTGTTGTGAAGAGATTAGGAGACTTGGGTTCAGCAGCCGCGTCTCAAGTGGTGCGGAGGGTCGTTTTCCCAGAATTGTGGGGAAAACAAGACGTTATATAGCCTTGATAACACACACTTGCATCAGAAAACAAGTTGTTTGTAGTATTTTGTATTTTTAGCAGTTTTTGTACTACGTTTGTCAAGAAATTTAAAGTTAAGCGAAAAACTTTTAAAATTCTCTAGACTCTCCAGCCGGCTAGAGAGTCTAGGATAAATTCAAGGCGACTCTCTTTCCAGTTATTTCTGACTGTTGAAGGATTTCCCCCAGTCATCCACTTTGGTTTGGCTAGCTTTTCCACTCTATCCCGTAAATCTATGACTCTCCAACTCACAGTTCCCAACATGGCTTGTTCTGCTTGTGCAAGCACCATCACCAAAGCACTTCAGGCAGTTGATGCCAATGCTAACGTTCAGGCTGATCCAACAACCAAGCTTGTCAGTGTAGAAACTCAAGCATCAGAAACAGCAATTAAGGAAGCGTTAACTGCTGCTGGCTATCCAGCTGCTTAATTGCGTTTCTCTTGAAGATTGCTACAGATGGCAGGCAGAGGGGTAGGGG